>JABDNZ010000468.1 GCA_013043565.1 Gemmatimonadota bacterium
GGACCCCCCGGAGGTTCCAACCGGGCCCCCGGAGCCTCTACAGCCCCTTCTCCTCGAGCAGCTCGAACAACGCGTCCACGGACGACAAGTCTCGCAGTCGGCCGGGTACGTCGGGTTCCTTTGCGAACTGGGCCACCTTGCCCAGCACCGGTAGGTACTGGTTGGAGACTTCCAGCGGGGGGGCGACGATGAGGAAGAAGCTCACCACCGGTTCATCGTCGATGGAGCGGAAATCGACACCCTGCGCCTTTCTCCCATACGCCAGGTGCAGGCGTTTGACAACGAGGGACCGGCAGTGAGGGATCGCAATCCCCTTGCCGATCCCTGTCGATCCCAGGTTCTCGCGGCGCTTCAGGGTTTTGATGAGGATCCCCCGCGACTTCTCGTCCAAGGGGAGAAGGTGCACCAGCTCCCCAAGGATCTCTTCCTTCGAGCTGCCCGGGGTGTGGGGGTTGGCCCGCTCCGGGGTGAGGAAATCACGAAGTAGCATTACGGACGTGGACTGGGGGCGCGGCGAAAAAGACGCACGAAGATAGGCGGGGGCCAGATCAGCCACCACCCTGTGGTTGCTTCCTGCCGCCGCCGTGGCGCGTTAGGCCTTCGACCCCTTCAAGCCCAGTAGCAACCCGCTGCGGCGTTTCTCTAGCGTTTCGAGCAACGTATCGGAGCGTAACCGGATCGCCTCTTCGAGGGCGGAGAGGGTCACGGGACCCTCGCTGGTTTCGATGGTAACGGGGGAGAGCTCCTCCCCCCGGATCTCGGCCAACTTCTGCCGGGCCTGACGTGCTTTGTCCAGGCCGAACAGTACTTTCTGAAGCCAGCGGGACTCATTGACGATGTGCTTCTGTGCTTTTCTCTGGAGCAGTGTCTGGGCCATCTCGCCCTCCATGGGTGGCGTGCCCCTCGGGACTTACCGGGAGGCGCTGTGTGGAACGGGGGTTGCTGCGGTGTAGGGGATTCGGGCTCGCCGCCCTCGAGAGAGCGGAAGCGCCTTGCCGATGCCTCAGGCGGTTTCGGCCATTTCCATCTCGCTGGCCGGACTCCCGGCAGCGGATTGCCATTCGTCCCGGTTCCCGGCGTGGGTCGACGCCCCGTGGGGTATGACCGGTTGGAGGTACCGGCGGCCCATGGTCTCGGCATGGGCGAGCTGGAGGGGGCTCAGCTCAGGATATCGGTCGGCCAGCCAAACCATGGTATCGGAGAGCCATTCGTCCCGGTCCTCCTTGGTGGCCTCCAGAACGCCGCAGCGCTGGATGTGGCTGAACAACTCGTCGCGAATCTCATCGGTGGGTGCTTGGTGGGAACTCAAAGCGAAGCATCTCTCCTCTTCGAAGGGGACTTGGCGCCCGGCGGAAGGCGGCTCGGACGCCCCCTATGGGGACTCCGCAATTCCGTCCTTCGCGAACGCTATATCATAAGTTATTATAAACAAATATCTTACGCGATTCAAGGGTAAGTTTTGGGTGAATGTGCCGGTGGGGGCCTTCAGTGGATTCGGTACGGAGCGGTGTTCTCGGTTGAGTCCCCTCGCCGGAGCGGGTCCTGTTGCAGGCGCTCCCCCGTTTTTTAGCTTCCGCCCATGAAACCACTGCCTTTCGACTGGCCGGGCGGGGGCCGAGTGCCCCTCTTCCTGGCGCCCCAGGCAGGCGTGTCCGAATCGCCCTTCCGCCGACTCTGCCGCCGATACGGGGCCGATGTGGTGCTCACCGAGTTCGTGAGCGCCGAGGGGATCGTGCGGGACTCGCCCAGGACGGCGGAATACCTGCGTTTCGAAGACGATGAGCGGCCCATCGGCATCCAGATCTTCGGGGGGGATCCCGGGAGCATGGGCGAGGCCGCCGCTTTGGTAACCGAGGTGTACCGGCCCGATTTCGTCGACATCAACTTCGGCTGCCCCGTGAAGAAGGTCGTGCGCCGAAACGGGGGCTCGGGATGTCTGAGGGATCTGGGACTCGTACGCGAGATCATTCGGTCCGTCGACGCCCATACTCCTCTACCGGTCACCACGAAGATCCGGTCCGGTTTCGACGAGTCGACCCGGGACCCTGTGAAGATCGCCCGCACCTGCGAGGACGCCGGGTCCGCCATGGTCACGCTCCATCCCAGGACCCGGGCCGACATGTACACCGGCAGGGCACGGTGGGACGAGATCCGCGCCGTGAAGGAGGCGGTCCATGTGCCCGTGATCGGGAACGGAGACGTGAGGCGGGGGGAGGACGCGGCCCTGATGATCGAGGCGACGGGCTGCGACGGGGTCATGATCGCCCGAGGCTCTCATGGAACGCCCTGGCTGTTCCACGCCGCCCGAGCGGCTCTGGACGGCCTGCCCGTGCCACCCGACCCGGATCCGGCGACCCGGTTCCGGATCTGCCTGGAACACGCAGAGAACGCCATCCGGTTCGAACGGGACGCCGCCAAGGCCGTGCTGGAATTCAGGAAGCATCTGGGCTGGTATACCAAAGGGTTGCCCGGCGGCCGGATTCTGAGGCAGGAGCTGT
>JABDNZ010000469.1 GCA_013043565.1 Gemmatimonadota bacterium
GAGCCAAAGAAGAGAGCCAGTGAGAGAAGGCCGGCAAAGCCGGCAATTCCGATACCCGGAGACTTGATCTCGGCGATAAGCCCCAGGAAACCCAAGGAAAGCAGGAAGGGCGCCACGATGGGGTTGGAGAGGAAGCGCACGATCCGCTCCGCCCAGTTCACTTGCATGCCCTGGAGGGGGGCACCCTCGATCCCCAGATCGGCCAAAAGGGCGTCCCAATCCTCCACTTCGACGGCATACCCGATTTCTACGGCTTCGGACGTCGTCAGCGTGAGAAGCTTCCCGGCTTCGACGACCCCTTCGACCTCGATGTCCTCATCCACCATGGCGGCGGCCACCTCGGGATCCAGCCCTCGAGTCTCGGCCAACGCCCGCATCTGGCTGCGCATGGCCGACACGATCTTCTCGGGAGCTTTATCCCCGGAACCGACCACCGGCGTCGCTGCACCCATAACCGATCCAGGCCGCATGTAGACTCGCTCGGCGGCCAGGGCGATCATGGCTCCGGCCGAATAGGCGTGTCGGTTTACAAAAGCGTAGACGGGAACCTCGGCATCGGCGATTGCGTTGGCGATTCGCTGAGCGGCATCAACCCTCCCTCCCGGAGTTTCGATATCCAGGATGGCGGCTACCGCACCGTTCACTCGAGCCTGTTCCAGGCTCCGTTCCACGAAGGGTGCGAGGCCGAGTTCGATATCCCCCCGGATCGGAATCTGGTAGACCGCTCCAGCTTGTTGGCAATCGGCCGGGTCCGGGGCGAAGCCCATGACCAAAGCCAGGCAGATTGAGGCTATAAATATGTGGCGACCGGACATCTCCTGTCCTCTCTGAGGGGGTTCTGCTTCAAGACTACCCCGCACTACAAAGAAAAATCCGCTCCCCGGATCGTCCCGGAAGCGGACCGTCCATGTGGACTCGCGAGAGGCCTCAGGGAGGATTCGCCCCCAGGAGCTGACATGCATAGTAAGCCCGACGGATCGCTCGAGGATAGTCCCCCGCTTCCACCGCTTCGGAAGCGCCGTACATCAACCGCCTGACCCGGATCAGCTCTTCCTGAGAATACGCATCAGGCCCAGGATTCCTTCCCAAAGCCTCGTCGGCCTTTTCGATCAGGTCCGCAGCCACCTGCCTCGGACTGACCTCCCAAAGAGCATCTGCTGCTGCCAGCGATAGCTCGAGCGCAACCTCCACCTCCCCCTTGCTCAGTGCTTCGGCAGCCCTTCGATGGAGGCCCGTTGCAGACTCCAGCGCGCCATGGATGGCATCAGACTCCAAGAGGCCTCCCAGCTCGCGTGTCGAGGAGATATGCCCGGCGTTGCTCGATATCACGTCCCGGGCCCCCGTCGCGCCCAGCACCGGCACGAGTCTTCGCGCAGCCAGGGTATGGACCTCCGATCGCATCTGGGCCCCGGCCTCTCCATCCATGTCCCATGAAGACCGCCACCCCTCCATCTCCACCGCACCTTCAACGGAAAGCCCATGATCGGTAAGAAGGCGGGGAATGGTGGCCAGCTCTTCGGAAAACAAGAGTGCGCCGCCGGTCTCGGGGGCCACCAGGACTGCGATGGGACCTTCTTCGGCGTCTACACAAGCAGACAACAGGAGTGCGAAAAGGACACACACTCCCCGAATGAAAGAACTCACGGAAAGTCTAGATCTCACGTTTCTGGCCTCCAGAGCTCCCCAGGAGGTCGGGTCCTGCGGATCCCCCTTTATGCAAGGGACATACCACAGATCCGACTTTCTTGCCACCCCTGCGACCCCTGGGTAGCTTCCCGACCGGACGCTCGTTCGATTCCATCAGTATCGTAAACAACACCGTTGGCGGAAAGGGGCGATACCATGGGGAGGAAGATGAAATACGACGACAAGCTTCTCTTCATCATGGACCGTGCCTGTGGGGTTTTCGCCAAAAAGGGCTTCCACCAATCAAGCGTTCGGGATGTCGCCGCCGCCACGGGGACGAGTCCGGCCGGCCTTTACTACTACTTCGAAAGCAAAGAAGAGCTCCTTCACCTCATCCTGGGCGACTGCCTCTCATCCCTTCTGGACCGAATTGAGGCAGAAGCAGTGGGAATCACGGACCCTGCCGGACGATTGAGGGCCATCGTCCGGACCCATCTCGACCATTTCAAGAACAAAAAAAGGGAGATGAGGGTCCTTTCCCATGAATGGCAGGCTCTGTCGGGTACCTTCGGCGCCGAGATCCGGGAGCTCATGAGAGCCTATGTCCGGATTGTATCAGACACCCTCGAGGAGATTTCCCCCGGACGGACCCGGGAAGAGATCCGGGTATCGACGTTCGGGCTGCTGGGAATGCTCAGCTGGGTCGACCAGTGGTATCGCACCGACCAGGATATCCCCCTCAACCTCGTGGCCGAACAGTTCTCTTCAATCTTCCTCGGCGGGTTCTCTGTTGAAGGCAGCGGGAGCGGACAGGCATCGGACTCCCCCGACGACCAGCCGACTCAGGAGTGGAAGAAAAAGAACTCGGCGTCATCCATCCTGTCCGGTCCCGGGTTTTAGTGCCACTCAACCGACCATTGAGGAACTTGAATGAGAGACGCAGGCCTGGCTCTGGAGTCCCCAGAAGCTCTCGCGCAGCCAGTGCGATCTTTAAGCTCTCGCGCGACCAGTGCGATGAAGAGGAGTGACCCATGAAAGTCCGGTGGACCAGGGGCGGAGTGACCCTCTTCTTCGTCCTTTTCGTGCTTGCCGTGACCTGGCCCGGAATGATCCCCTTCAATCGCATTTACCCTCTGGTTTTTGGGCTTCCCTTCTCCATGTTCTGGATCGCTCTCTGGGTGTTCGCCTCTTTCCTCGTTCTGCTTCTGGTGGACCGGACCGAGGGCCGTGCTCGAGAGGAGGATGAATGATGGCTCGTTGGCAGCTCATCGCCATCATCATCGCACTCTACCTGGCCATTACCCTCGGGATCGGCCTTAGAGCAGGGCGTAAGGCATCAAAGAGCGTCACCGGCTATGTGGCGGGGGATCGAGCCTTCGGCCTGGTAGTGATGTACTTCATTTTCGGCGCAACCATGTTCTCGGCGTTCGCCTTCCTGGGCGGACCAGGTTGGGCCTACTCCCGAGGCGCTGCCGCCTTTTACATCCTTTCCTACGGCATTCTGGGAATGGCCCCGTGGTACTGGGTGGGCCCCCGAGCGGCCCGGGTAGGGAGGGAGTACGGGTATGTCACCCAGGTACAACTCCTCGTGGGGCGATTTCCGTCCAAGTCTCTCTCCGCCCTCATGGCCGCCCTCACCATTCTGGCATTCATCCCCTATATCACTCTCCAGATGCGGGGAGCCGGAATCGTCATCGAAGCGGTCACAGACGGCAACATCCCCCTCTGGCTCGGTGCCGGACTGGCCTACGGCATCGTGATTCTGTACGTCCTTTCCTCAGGCGTGGCCGCCGTGGGATGGACCAATACCTTCCAGGGGATCTTCATGTTGATTATCGCCTGGACCCTCGGGATCTACCTGCCCATGCGATTGTATGGAGGCATCGGGCCCATGTTCGAGGAGATCGCGGCCCAGCGACCCGAGCTTTTGACGGTCCCTGGGCTGACGGCCACTGGGGAGCCGTGGACATGGGGCGGGTATTCCACGGCGATCCTTGTAAGCGCTATTGGCGTCTCCATGTGGCCGCACTTGTTCATGAAAGCCTTTGCCGCTCGGGATGATGATACCATCCGGAGAACCGTGGTTCTGTTTCCCACCTTCCAGCTGTTCCTCATTCCGGTCTTCATCATCGGGTTCGCCGGAGTCCTGTTCCCGGAATCCCCGGGAGAGCCGGACTTCATCCTGCCCTTCCTGATCCTCCGAAGCGACCTTCCCGCCCTCGTGGTGGGTCTCTTTTGCGCGGGGGCTCTGTCGGCCTCCATGTCGACGGGGGATGCTCTGCTCCATGCCGGTGCTTCCGTGGCGGTTGAAGATGGTGTGCGGCCGTTCAAGAAACTGGGCGATGCAGATCAACGGAAGCTCATGCGGATCCTCGTGCTGGCCATGGGAGCGATCGCCTACTTCTTCGCTCTTTACGAGGGAGTATCTTTGGTTGTCCTTCTCCTGAGCTCGTACGGAATCATCGCTCAGTTCACACCGCCCCTGATCTCCGCCCTCTACTGGAAGCGGGCCACCACAGAGGGAGTGGTGAGCGGCCTCATATCGGGGTCGGCCGTGACCCTCTTCTTTTTCTTCCAGGGCCACCTCCGGCCCTTCGACTTGCATGAGGGTATCCTGGGACTCCTGGTCCACATTCCCGTGCTGGTGGTGGTCAGCTTCCTCACCCAAGACGCGGATCCGAAGAAGACGGAAGCTTTCCTTAACGCGGCTCAGGGAAGGTCGGCCGCCAACACGCACGGAGCTGGAGCCGGCAACGGAGGTGGAGCATGACGGACCACTTGGAGGAACTCCGGGACAGGATCATCCAGTTGGACGAGGACCTGGTGGACCTGATTGCGGAGCGGAGAGACCTGGTTCTCGAGATCGGTCAGATCAAGGCCGACCTGGGACTGCCGGTGATGGATCCGGCTCGGGAAGCAGCCGTCGTACGGCGAGCCGCGGCATTGGCGAGGGACAAGGACGTGGATGAAGAGCTGGTCCGTGACGTGATCTGGCGAATCATGGCCTCGGCCCGGGAGGAACAGGGAGGCGCGAGCTGACTCCGTCCCGTCGGTCGTCTAGTCGTCCACCGAGACGGTTCGCCATCTACCCCCACCCGAAGCCACCAGCTGGGGCGAGGTGCCTGGAGGAATCCGCACCGGGAACAGGGCGTTGGGCGGTGTGACCCCCCGTATGAGATGGGGGTTCAGCTCCCGAAGTTTCGAAACCGGGCGACCCAGCGACTTGGCGACCCAGCGGAGACTGGTTCCGCCCGGGACCCAGACCCTGTCGAACTCCACAGGATCCGCCCGCTCGACCCTAAAACCGTAATCCTCGGCCGCCTGACCCAGAACGATGAGAGCCAGCATTTTGGGGACATAGGCCCGGGTTTCGCGGGGGAGAAGCTCGATGATCTCCCAGTATAGCTCTTTCTCGCCCGTTTGATCCCCCGAGTGGGCTCGTAACGCCCGGGAGACTCTCCCGGGACCAGCGTTGTAGGCCGCCGCAGCCAGATACCACGAGCCGAACCGACCATGAAGAGCCTGGAGGTAGTCCAGGGCCGCCTCGGTCGCCCGGATCGGGTCCCTCCGTTCGTCGACGTACTCGTCGATCTGGAGTCCGAACTGCTCCGCGGTGGGCCCCATGAACTGCCACATTCCGCTGGCCGAGACCCTGGATGTCGCACCCGGGGAGAACCCGGACTCGATGGCGGCCAGGTAGAACAACTCCTCTGGCATCCCTTTAGCCCGGAGGGCTTCCTTGATCATCTCGGAATACAGTCCCTCTCGGGCGAGATACCGCTCGAACGCGGGCCGCTGATCGTTGAGGTACCGCTCCATCCAGCGGTCCACCCTCTCGTTCATTGAAACGGGGAGGGACAGGGAGGGAGCCAGCTCTGCCACCAAAGGGGTCAGAGAGACGTCGGCCCGGGGCCCCGAAGGGCTCCAGAGGGAGAGGAGCGTAAGGAGGCCGGCCCCGACCGTGAGGCCGAAGGGCACGCGGAGGGATGGGAGTCCACGGAGGCCGTCCCACTTCTTCCGGGCTTTATAGGTCGAAGGGGACAAGAAAGCCAAAAAACGGGTCTCTTCGCCCTCTGTTCTATGTCCTGCAGACATTACAAAAACACTCCAAACTCAAGCTCTCCCCCATACGGATTTCCGATCCCAAAAGATGCAAATGGGGGGACGTTTGCCCGAGGGGTATGCATCGAGTCGGTCTTGTTTGAGTGTCCTACCGACACTGATGCAAAAAAGGTCCGCCCTACCTTCCAGAAGGGTCGGACCCGGCGGGCAAAGGAAGCGGGTTACTCTACGGGATAGACAGAGACCAGTTGGCGGTTGGCCCTTCTCTCGAAGGTCACCACGCCGTCGGACTTCGCGAAGAGAGTATCATCACTGCCTCGACCGACGTTCCGGCCGGGGTGGAACTTCGTGCCTCGCTGCCGAACGATGATACCGCCGGCTTGAACATGCTCCCCACCGAAACGCTTCACGCCGAGGCGCTTCGCGTTGCTGTCGCGACCATTTCGGCTGGAGCCTACACCCTTTTTATGTGCCATCGTTGCCCCCAGATGAACCGTCCGGCATATGCCGGCGGGGATCAGACGAGGATTTCGTCAACCCGAATTTCAGTGTACCCCTGGCGGTGGCCCTGCTTCCGACGAAAGCCCTTCCGCCGCTTCCGCTTAAAGACGATGATCTTCCGGTCCCGACCGTGGCGGACCACCTCGGCCTTCACCTTCGCGCCTTTTACGGTGGGAACTCCCACCTGGACGTCTTTCCCGTCGGACGCCAGGAGGATGTCGTCGAAAGTGACGGAATCACCGGCCTCTACTTCCATTGTCGGGACCCGAAGCTTCTTGCCCGGCTCTGCCCGAAACTGTTTTCCGCCCGTCCGAAACACCGCGTACATAAGACCCTCAAGTCAGAATATCAGACTTAAACCTATAGCCTAAGAAAGGTAAGAATCCGGGGCCTTTGGTCAACCCCGGGGGGGGGAAAATGCCGACCGAACCGTCCTTTTCTGGGCGATGGCGGTTTTTCACTCGTTCAGGGCTAATATCCACGCCCATCATTTCCGCCCCGCGGGCCTTGGGGGTTTTCGCCGCAGCAGGGCCGACAGGGCCAAGGCCCCCCACCAGGACCGCGTCTTAGCCGGATAGATCCGCCCGATTCACACCCTGAAACGATACGCCGAAACCGCATTAGATGATGGCACCGTCAACACAACTCAACTCTTCCGGGAGCTTCAGGAGAGTGTATTCCTCTGCCAGCATGAAGTCGGCATAAGCGCCATCCCTATGCCAGCCGTAGACACTCCTTTGGTCACCGGTGCAATTGACGATCCAGCCTTTGGGGCCTTGTCCGCCGGTAATGATTGCGCCCCGCATTGTGCTCATGATCACCCCTACCTGATCACCAGAATCCGCTCGTTGATGGGATAGAGCCACTCCACCCCTCGCTCCGTGACGATGGCGTCGTCTTCCAGGGGGATTCTCACTTTGGCCCCGCCGAACTCCGGGGCGGCGGTGTATGCGAAGAGCTCGATGACGAACATGTTGGTGGGTTTGATCTCGAACGTCAGACGGGTCGGGTTGAACCAGGCGATGGACGGGCCGATGCCGTGCCCGGTGTTCCCCACCGAATGGCATCCGATGATGACCTCTGTCTTTTCCGTGTCGGACGTGACGTTGAACTCCTCCATCACGTGGAAGCCGGCATCGGCGATCTTCTGATTGAGGATCTCCAGGGTCTCGGCTGCGGTGAGACCTGGTTGGATGTTCTGCCGGATGACCTCTCGGACCCGGCGGCCCTGATCGAAAGCGTGCTGAATCCCCGGTGGCACCTGCGTCTCACCTTCTTTCAGGACGTAGGCGATCCGCTTCATATCCGTGTACATGTTCAGGAATCCGACGCCCCAATCGATCATGATGAGGTCACCTCGTTGGATGATCCTCTCATTGGATGTCGCTTCGATCCCCTCAGGGCCCGTGATGTAGATGGAGGGCATGTCGAAGGAGCTGCCCAGTCCCCTGGCCAGGAGCTGGTCCATAAGCCACCAGGCCACGTCCTCCAAGGCTGTGACCCCCGGAGTGATGACCTCGTTTGAGAAAGCCCGCTCGGCCAGCTCCCTGGAGATCTCCCCGGCCTCGGCGAAGGCCGCCACTTCGGTAATGACCCGCCGGGACCGGAAATCCGAAACGAGCTTTTCCGCCGAAACGAGGCGTGAGGCGTGGGAAGCCCCAAGCTCCTCGAGGATGGCCTCATAACTGGTGTGGGAGAGGCCGTCGGCGGCACCAATGGCGGGGGACATATTCACGCCGATACGGGCCGGGTCCCGTTCCGCCACGAAGGAACCCAGGTCCGTAGATCCGGTGACGATGTCGTAAGCGCCGCATTCCTCCAGCAGGTACCCTCCCACCCCCAAGGCCGCCCGCTCGATGCGACCCCCTCCGGCATCGGTGAAGACGTAGAACCCGAGGCTGCTGGGGTATCCGCGCCCCATGTCCTCGTACAGGGGACCGTAGTCCCCCTCCCGGACCGTGGTGATCCACATGTCGATCCCATTCTCCCGCATGACCTCCGGAAGGATCAGATCGAACTTGTCCTTCCGGATCTGACACATTCGCTCCCAGCGGCGCCGTGCTTCCTGGGCATGGGTTTCCGAAAGGGGGAGGGCGGTCAGAACAAAGGCCAGAACGGCGACTCCGACACGGCGAAGTGGGATGCTAGGGGCGGTGGTGGATCCAGCGATCTTCGAATGCGACGGGAGGCGCATGGGACCGAGCTCCTATTCTGTCTGGGTTGACGGGGTTGAACAGTCTCCATATCCGGCGTCTTCGGTGTCGGCCTTCATGATCGCAAGGACCCTGTCCCGGATCTCCATGAACATCTCCTCGGTGAGGAAGTGGGCGCCGGGAAGGTCGCCCTTTCGGTTCCCCACGAAGATCTCCTCCGGCATTCCGTAGTCGTCGGGCTCGGCGCCCTGCCGCTGCTCCAGGGCAAAGCCCAGGAGGTGGGTTTGGTGGGCTGCCTCCAGGATCCGCTCTCCAGTCATGGGGACGCCGTAGATGGATTGGATCCCTTTGGCCACTTCAGCGGGAGGAGAGAGGAAGAACAGGCACCCTCCGTGAAGATCCTTTGCGATCATGTCCCAGCCTTCCTGGGTAATCTTCTCCACCCAGTAGTCCGCCGACTCCGGCTTCCGGTTGGGGTCCAGGATGTAGAGGAGGAAGGTCCGCATGGACATATGGCCGCCGGCCAGGGCGAAGGGATACCCGGGGTTGGTCTGGCCCAGGTAGGCCGGGAGCTCCACGCCCTTGCAGTGCATGGCGAACCCGGCTCCGCCTACGGCCTCGGAGATCGCCTTGACCCCTTTGCCCAGGAGGGGCTCGCGGCCGAAGGCGATGGCTTCCTTCAGACGGGCAGCACCGGATGCATCCCCGAACTGCAGGCCTCCCGCTAGCTGTTCGCCGTCACGGGTGTTGTAGTCCATCACGTACGAGAGGACGACGTTCGCGGAGATGGTGTCGAGACCGAGGTCGTCGTCCAGGCGGGCCAACCGAAGGTTCTCGTCGGGATCGATGATGCCCAGGTTCGGCCCCGCCAACTCCATGGGCTCATACTCATAGCGCCCTAGGAAGGGCCCATGATTCCGACGCTGTATCCGACGGTCCGGGTCCTTCCCCTCCGGAGGCGCCGCGTAGAAGTCCATGTGGCAGGAGATCCGGCACCCGAAGCAGCCCTTGTCGATGACAATGTAGTCGTCGGATTCTCGCATGGTCTCGATGTGGACCGGAGTCGCCAGGTTCTTATCCCGAGGTTCGAAGTTTCTCCATGGCAGCACCCCGATCCCATCCAGGATCTTCTCGTTCTTTCCGGTCCCCCCCAAGCCGTTCTTATTGTCGGGATGCCTGTACCCGCGGCTGTAGTTCCCGGTGGCGATCTCCTGATTCACTGCCTTGAGGCCGTCATCGCCCTTTCGGATTACGTCCTCGGGAGCCACGACTACAATGCCAAGGATGTTCTTGGATCCCAGGATCGATCCCATTCCGAGGCGACCCCCGAACCTGAACTTGTCCTCCCCGGACATGACCATTTCCTGGGTGGAGCCGACGATGTTGGCATACCACACCGATTCCCATTGCTCCCCGGCCGGTCCAATGATGGCGAAATGGGCGGGGTAGGATTTCTCCTCCACGTCGTTGAAACGGCGATTGAGGTAGGCCATCCGCTCGGGTACCCGCTGACCCAGGATTTCCGGGGGCGCCTCCTCCACCGTCAACTGTGTACCACCGTCCGACTGGCGGAGGAGGAGGAGGCTGGGCTCCGCGGCGGCACCCTTCAGAACCAGATCCCCCACCCCGGCGGAAACCAGCTTGCGGCCGAAGCTTCCGCTCATGGCGGACCACCCGGCCATGGGCGCTCCCTTCCGTGTCCGCTTCAGGGGGGAGTAGGCGCTGAAGTAGGTCCTCAACCCCGTCATATAGGCCGTACCGGTGAGGCACCCGGTGTTGATCACCAGGGGAGACTCGGCCCCGAAGGGATCCTTGACCTCGTAGTCAGCCAGAATCTTGAAGGACCGACCAATCCCCCCCAGGAAGTCCATGTCGTCGGCGACCGTCACCTCATCCGTCGAGACGACCCTCCCCTCCCCTACATCGAACACGGTTCGGTTGAAAGCGAAATCGGAAACCTCAGTCGGGCGCTCTGTCCGGTTCCTCAACATGCTGCGGTCCTTTTTCCATGGTTCGCCGGCAAATCCCATGGTCCCTTGTGCCACCTATCCACCCATCCTCCGCCCCGGGGGCCAGGATCAGCGGCCCCAAGCCAGGAGAATGATCAGGAGGAAGTTCCGGGACAAGGTGGCCGGGGGGAAGACGCCCAACCGATCGAGTCGTCATGATTGCCAGGGACCACTGAGAGTGTGAAGGCAGGTTCTATCCGACCCAGGCGCCACAAGGTTGGGAGCCAGCCCTACCTCGGCGCGATGAACCGTTCGAAGGCAGGGTAGCCCCGGAGTGCGTCGAGCTGAGGATGGTAGTGTAGCCAACGCCCGAAGCTGGCTCCTGCAGCGTAGGCCTCCTCAAGGAACTGCACGGCTGTGTCCAGGTCCCCGAGCTGGGCCCGGATCAGAGCCCGCCACCGGCCGGGCCCGCCGAAGACATACGGGGCAGCCTCCATCTCCATGAGGACCTCCTCCATGGCCAGGGCGGTCTCCCGGTCTCCCAGCGCGGCAGCGGCTGATCCGAGGACCCCAAAAACCTGGGCGCTGGGGGTCTCTGCGACCCTCGCTTCGGCAACCTGTTTCGCTTCCTCGTAACGGCCCAGGTTTAAGAGGGTCTCCGCCATCCCAGCGCTGGGTACCCCGGCCTCCTCGTACC
>JABDNZ010000477.1 GCA_013043565.1 Gemmatimonadota bacterium
GTGTGAAGACGAAGCCCAGCCAACCCGACTCAGCCGGATGGAATTTCCTTGCCTGGTTGTGGGCCGGGGTGGCGAGAATATCGAAGCTACTGAGCTGGATCAGGTCCCCGGCCCGGAGGAGATGGTCCACATCCCCGAGCTGTTTCCGCATGCTCGCCGGTGCGACCACTACGGTGTTTTCGCCACGGACCCGGGCGATGTCCTCTTCGGAAAAGTTGTCGTAATGGGGGTGGGTCAGAAGGATGTAGTCCGCCCGTCCCCTCTCCGTGACACCCCAGGGATCCACGTGGATCTCGATTCCGCCTCTGCGGATTCTTATGGATGAGTGCCGGAACCAGGTGACCCCGTCCAGAACGTCGGTCATGGCTCCTCCGAAGGAAAAAGGGGTGGACAACCCTCCCTGAACTTAGGACGGTCGATAGGTTCACGTTAGTGTGGGTGCATGGAAGGTAGGGGCGCTTCCACAGGAGAAAAAGGTCGCTCGCCCCGGAGAGCCTCCGCCAGAATGGCAGGATTCCTGCTGATTCGGCACAAAACCGGTGCCTGTGGGGTTGGCAAGGAACCTGCGTGGGTGCAGGGAAACCGTTCTTTTGATAGGATAGGCGATCTAGCGGGTTCCAAGGGCGGATCACGAAAAAGGCACGAAGAGAGGACTCATGGGTGAGCGATATTCTCTACCGGTACTTCCCCTGAGGGACACCGTGGTTTATCCCGGGGTTGCCGTTCCTATTTCGGCGGGACGGCCCGGCACCGTGGAATCGGTGCAGGAGGCCCTCGAAGGTGACCGGCGGCTTTTTGCCGTGGCTCAGCGGGAGAACGTGGACGATCCCCATCCCGATATTCTCTACAACGTCGGGACTGTGGTCAGGATCATTCAAACCCATCGGGTGCGGGGGGGCATGCAGCTTCTGGTCCAGGGGGAGGGGAGGGCGCAGGCCCTATCCTACTTCAAGGACGGGGAAGCCATGCTCCAAGCGAACCTGATGACCCTCGAGCGACTTCCACCCTCGGCACCGGAAGACCCGGCTTTCCAGGCGATGGACGGGGAGCTTCGGGAACGGGCGGCGGAGTTGGGAACCCGGCGCGGCGTACCGGTGGAGGCTCTCAACCAACTGATCCAGGGTGTGGATGACCCCGGCGCTTTTGCCGATCTCGTGGCTTTTTATCTGGAGCTGCCAACGGAAGACAAGCAAGATCTCCTGGAGATCCTCCCGGACGATGAGCGTATGCGGGCGGCCCTGGTGGCTGTGGAGCGGGAGCTGGCCAGGATCGAAGCTCAGGAAGACATCCAGGCGAAGGTGCAGGAAGAGTTGGGGGAACGCCAGCGGGAAATGCTGCTGCGGGAACAGATCAAACAGATCCAGAAGGAGCTCGGGGACGAGGACGAGCGGAACGACGTGGAGGAGCTCCGGGAGAGGGTGGCGGAGCTGGAGCTCACCGAGGATGCCCGAACCGAGGTGGAGCGGGAACTCAAGCGTCTGGAGCGAACCAGTCCCCAATCGGCCGAATACCAGGTCATCCGGACCTTCCTGGAGTGGGTCACCGAACTGCCTTGGGGGGATCGAACCGAAGACAAACTCGATCTCCACAAGGCCGCCGATATTCTCGAAGAGGACCATTACGGTCTGAAAGACGTGAAGGACAGGATTCTCGAGTTCCTCGCCGTCAGAAAACTCCAGAGCGAGCGGGCCCTGGAGGATGAAGAGGCCGAAGCCACCGCGGCGGAGAACCAGGACGAGCCTGAGGAAGCCTCAGACACTGTCGAGGAAGAAAAGGTGGAAGACGCCGTCGACGGGGTCGACGACGGAATCGGCAGGGGCCCCATCCTCCTCTTCGGTGGCCCTCCCGGGACGGGGAAGACGAGCATTGCGCAGTCCATTGCCCGATCCCTAGGCAGGAAGTACGTGCGGATCTCCCTGGGCGGGGCCCGAGACGAGGCCGATATCCGGGGGCATCGCCGGACCTATGTAGGGGCCATGCCCGGGAGGATCATCCAGGGGATGCGCCAGGTGAAGAGTAAGAACCCCGTGTTCCTCCTGGACGAGGTGGATAAGCTCGGGGTCTCCTTCCAGGGCGATCCGAGCTCGGCCCTGCTGGAAGTTCTGGATCCGGCTCAAAACTCCTCGTTCACGGACCACTACCTCGGGATTCCTTTCGACCTTTCCGAGGTCCTGTTCATCGCGACAGCCAACTACGTGGATCGGATTCCGGCCCCTCTCCTGGATCGGATGGAGCGGGTGGAGTTCGTGGGCTACACGGAGAATGAGAAGTTGGAGATCGCCAAGCGCTATCTCCTTCCCAGGCAGGAGAAGCAAGCCGGCCTCCGGGAAGAGGAGTTGGAGGTGGGGGACGATGCCCTCCTCTCCGTGATTCAGCAGTACACCAGGGAGTCCGGAGTCAGGCAGTTGGAGCGGGAGCTGGGTAAGCTTTCCCGGAAAGTGGCTCGGAAGATCGCCGCCGGGGAGGTGGAAGAGGTGGACATGGACGAGGAGAAGATCCGAGACCTACTCGGACGGCCCCGAGTCCATCCAGAACAGATGGCTCCCACCGATACTGTGGGGGTGGCCACAGGAATGTTCTATACGCCCATGGGCGGGGACATCATGTTCGTGGAGGCCTCCGTCATGCAGGGCAAGGGGGGCTTGGTTCTCACCGGACAACTCGGCGACGTGATGAAGGAATCCGGCCGGGCTGCGCTGAGTTACGCCAAGGCCCAACACGATCAACTTGGTATCCCCAGCGAGGCTCTGGAGAACCGGGAGGTCCACATCCACGTTCCGGCGGGAGCAGTTCCCAAAGACGGGCCGTCCGCCGGGATCACCATGGCCACGGCCCTGGTCTCAGCCCTTTCCGGTAAGCGAGTCCGGAGGGATGTGGCAATGACCGGGGAGTTGACGCTCACAGGTCGAGTTCTGCCCATAGGCGGCTTGAAGGAGAAGGTATTGGGTGCCGTGCGGGCGGGGATCACCGAGATCATCCTCCCGAAGGACAACGAAGCGGACCTCGAGGACCTCCCGGAAGAGGTAGCCGAGGAACTCACCGTTCATTGCGTGGAAGACCTGGACTCCGTCATCAAGATCGCGCTGGTCAACGAGCGTCGGAGAGCCCGAAAGGCGAAGGGCGCGTCTACCGGCGGGTCGGGGAAAGGCCGGTCGGCAGGCTCGAAGAAGAAGGCGGGGAAAGAGATCCGGGCATAGGGTCGTCCCTTGGGGGGACGCCGAGGGGATGATAGGGGATGGATGGGCCCGCTGGGTCGGGATTCAGACGACTAGGATCCGGCCCGGCGGGCCCTCTTCTGTCTGACCGATTACGGACGCGGCCGGCGTCCGGCCCTGGAGCTCCGAAAGAAGAGTCGGCAGGAGCTCGGGGGGCACCGCCATGAGGAGGCCGCCGGAGGTTTGAGCATCCGCCAGAAGTAGGCGGGTCGCTTCAGGTAAGCCTTCCGAAAAATCCACGTGTTCCTTCACGTCCTCCAGGTTTCTCAGAGTGCCCCCCGGGAACCTCTCCGAATTAGCCAGCTCCCACGCCCCGGAGAGGAGGGGCACGGACCGGCTGTCGATCCTGGCCGAAACCCCGGACACCCGCAGCATCTGACGGAGGTGGCCCAAGAGGCCGAACCCGCTAACGTCCGTCGCCGCCCTGACGCCCACCGACATCATGGCCTCCCCTGCGGTCCGGTTCAGGGCTGCCATGGACGCGGTGGCGGCCTCCAGGGAATCGGGCCCGGCTTTCCCGGCCTTGATGGCCGTGGCGATGATCCCGGTACCGATGGGCTTTGTGAGGACGAGGCTCTGTCCCGGCTCGGCCGCGTCGTTGGTGCACATGTGGGCCGGATCGACCTCACCTACCGCCACCAGCCCATATTTCGGCTCGGCGTCGTCGATGGAATGTCCGCCGAGTATGGGTATGCCGGCCTCCCGGCATTTTTCCGCTCCCCCCTTGATGATCTCTTCCAGGGACCCCTCCGTCAGGTATTTGCGTGGGTAGGCCAGAAGATTCAGGGCGAAGAGGGGTTTGGCCCCCATTGCATAGAGGTCTGAGAGAGCATTGGCGGCAGCGATCTGCCCGAATGCGTATGGGTCGTCGACAACGGGGGTGAAAAAATCCGTCGTTACCACCAGGGCCCGATCCTTGTCCAACAGATACACGGCGGCGTCGTCACCGGTGGATGCGTCCACCAGCGCATTTGCGTCCGCGGTTGGAAAAACGTGGCGCAGGACCTGCGCCAACTCGGCCATCCCGAGCTTACAGGCTCAGCCCGATCCGTGGGATAGCTGAGTCAACCGAAGTTGGGGCTTTTGATCTCTCGGCTCGTCTTTCATCGATCTCCGTTTCTTCGCCGATGGAAACCCAGGGGCTTACGCGGGTATCTGGTGCACTCGGCTTGGGACTCGGCGGGCCCATCGTCAGAGGGTCCCGGATGGCCCAATCTAGGCGTCCCGGTTTTCTCAGGTAAGTGAAACCTTCCCACTCAGTGATGCATTCTTGACGATGCTCTTGGAGAATCAATCCGTCCCCGCGGCCCGGCATGGCGCTGGAGCTTCAGCGACATGACACCGCCAGATCCTTCTCTGCGGAGTCGGTTCTTGACGGAAGTAAGCAAGGCCGAGGAGGAGATCAACCTTGCCCGAGCCGCCCTGATGGTAGCCCGGGAGGAGTACCCCCAACTCTCGGAGGAGCGATACCTGGGGCGTCTTGATCTGCTGGCCGAGGAGACGAGGGATCGCCTTGACGACGAGAACGCCCATGTCCTGGTTCTTCAGGAACTCCTCAACGCCGTCTACAACCGTCACGGGTTCCGAGGAAACAGGGAGGCCTACTACGATCCTCGAAACTCCTTCCTCAACGACGTCCTGGACAGGGGGCTGGGGATTCCCCTGACCCTGGGCATCGTCGTCCTGGAGGTGGGCTGGCGCCTCGGGCTCCCTTTGGAGGGGGTAAACTTCCCCGGGCACTTCCTGGTGCGGTTCTCCGGGGACGCCATCGACCTCCTCATCGATCCCTATGATGCAGGAGCAGTACGATTCGAGGACGAGGCTCAGGAGCTTCTCGATCGAGTCTACGGGGGCATGATCAGGGTCCACGAATCCTTTCTGAAGGCGGCCTCGAAGCGCGAAATGCTGGTACGTCTCCTGATGAACCTGAAGAGTCTTTATCTGAACGTCCGGGATCACGATCGGGCCCTGGCCGTCGTCGAGCGCATCCTTCTCGTGCGGCCCATCGCCGCCGGGGAGATTCGGGACAAAGGCGTGATCCTGGCCAGGATGGGTCGCAAGGATGAGGCCCTGGAGCAGCTCGAGGCTTACCTCAACGTCGCTCCCGATGCTCCGGACTCGGAGCGGATCCTGGCGTTGGTGGAAGACCTCAAGAATGGCTCGGGGACCCAGGGGTAGGCGGATGGCCGAAATGACCGACCATGGCTTGGGGTACCGGGCCGCAGAGAACGGCGCCGCGGTATGTTCCCGCC
This sequence comes from Gemmatimonadota bacterium, assembly GCA_013043565.1. Lineage (GTDB taxonomy): Bacteria > Gemmatimonadota > Gemmatimonadetes > Longimicrobiales > Gaopeijiaceae > JABDNZ01. The sequence continues at coordinate 5,468 of JABDNZ010000477.1, forward strand.
CCCATCGCCGCTTCCTCGGAGTATCGGGACGGTCTCCCCGAGAGATGCTGAATGGGCTGTTGAGCAACCGCCCGCCCCCTCCACTCCAAGGGGGACCGGATGGGACTTGGAAAGGTTCTGCGGTTTACTCCACTCTGCTGACCGACAAGGGTCGGATCATCACCGACCTTCGGATCCTTCGTGACGCGAAGGACGGGTTCCTCCTCGATCTTCCATCGGATGGGTTCGAAGGCGCCGTCGCCCACTTCCGGAAATTTCTTCCGCCGAGGTTGGCGAAGGTAGAGGACCGATCCGAGGGGTTCGGCCAGATCACGGTCCTGGGGCCGGAGGCCGGAGGGATGCTCTCCGAGTTCCTGGCTACCTGCGGGTGGGCGCTATCTCCTGGAGAGTTGGCTGATTTGGCGGAAGGCGATGAGATCGGGGTCACGCTTCCGAGTAGCCCCAACCGGGAAGAGGGTCGGGTGGGGGCGGCCACGGAGGGGGATGGGAGCAGGACCCCGGAAACGGTGAGGGTCATGGGCAACGGCGAGACTGCTCATCCGGGCTTCGATCTCCTCTTGTCTCCGTATCGGGCCGAGGAGGCTCGGCGTCGCCTCGCAAGGTCGGGAGCCGCGCCCCTGGGGGAGGCCGACCTGGAGACGCTCCGAATCGAGAATGGCCGACCGGCCTTCGGGAAGGATCTTACGGAGGAAACCATTCCCCTTGAAGCCGGGATCCAGGATCGGGCCATCGACAATGAGAAGGGTTGTTACGCCGGCCAGGAGGTCATAATCCGGATCAGGGACCGGGGTCATGTGAACAAGAAGTTCCGGGGGATCCTTCTGGGTGACATACCAGCGCCGGCCTCCGGGGAGGAACTGTTCCTGCCCGGGAAAGAAAAAAGCGTCGGTTGGATCACGAGCGCCGTCGGGTCGCCGGCGTTTGGGCAGGCCATTGCTTTGGGATACCTCCGGCGGGGAGTGGAGCCCGGCGACGACGTTCGTGTGGGCGGTCCGGACGGCCTACCCGGTCAGGTACGGGCCCTGAGCGACCGGGGCTGGGTCCTGGACTAGATCTCCCTCGGCCTCAGTTCTGGCCTACCAAAGCCTCGACGATCTGACCGCCGTGGGCCTTCCCGTTCTCGATGAAGATCTTGTTGGCGTTATTTCCGGCGGCCAGAACTCCAGCGATATGCACCCCCGGAACGTTGGTCTCCATGGACACGGGGTCGTGTGCCGGGATGCCCGTCTCGGGGTCTACGTTTACGCCCAGGTCGTATAGGAGGGTGGGGTTCGGTCGCCAGCCCGTGAGGGCCACCACCCAGTCGTTCTTCAGTTCCAGGAGCTTCCCTGTCTCCTCGTGCCGCAGAACCACGGTCTCCGGAGTGACCTCGGCCACCCGGTGCTTCCAGTGAACCTTGATCTCTCCCTGTTCGAGGCGATTCGAAATGTCGGGGACCACCCACGACTTCACCCCGTTATCCAGCTTGTCCAAGAAGTGCACCATGGTGACTCTGACGCCGTTCCGGAACATCTCGAGGGATGCTTCCACGGCCGAGTTACTTCCCCCCACCACCAGGACGTCCTGGTCGTAGAATGGATACGGTTCCTTGTAGTAGTGGAGGACCTTCGGGAGATCTTCACCGGGCACTTCGAGCATGTTCGGCGCGTGGAACCCTCCGGTCGCCATGACGATCGTTTTGGCTTCGTACTCCTGCTCCCTGCCGGACATCCTCCGGCTCCGTAGGAGAAAAGATCCTTTTGAACCCGTGATCGACTCCACCGTCTCGTATTGCCTGACGTCCAAGGCGAAATGCTCCGCCACGCTACGGTAGTAGACCAGGGCCTCCTGGCGACTCGGATTCTTCTCCGGGATGGCCCAAGGAATGCCCGCAATCTCCAACCGATCCGCAGTGGAGAAGAAGCGCATGTAGTACGGGTAATTCACGATGGAGGCTCCGACACATCCCTTGTCGAAGAGTAGGGCACTCATGTTGGCCTTCTTGGCAGCAGCGCCCACGGCGATCCCGCAGGGTCCCGCGCCTACAACGGCAATATCAATAGGGTCCATTCTCGATCTCGGACTGTTTGGTCGACTTGAATCTCGCTTCTCCGTTTACCCCGGATTGCAGCATCCGGGCCATTCGGGGCTTCAATCTTAAGAAGGGGCGGGGCCGGAGAATAGGTGCCCGGGCTGGCTGCATTGCCGCCTCTCGAGGGGCTGGACATCTTGTTCTGGTAGCTGGCCTCGTTCTCGTGGGAGTGTCTCACCTGTGGAATCGCCTGAAAAAGAAGGCCGAAAAGCCCTGAATCGACTCCGAAGGAGCCTGGAAAAGTGCGGCAGGGAGGTGGACGCCCTTGAGGGCTCCATTCGACATGCGGAGGGTGAGGATTTTCCCGCAGAGGAGTATGAGGCCGTTCGGGGTAAACTCCAGGAGATCGCGGAGTTCTTGGAGGAGGAGGGGGCCCGGCTTGAGGCGAAGGTTCTCGAGCGGGGTGGTTTGGAACCGGGACGCCTCAAGCGTTCCTCGTAACGCGTTTGGCGTTCGTTCCGACGCCTCAAGCGTTCTTCGTAGGGCGTGACGCATACTTCTGTTTCAGGATTCGGTTTCGCGGACGACAGGGAGTAAGAGCATGACAAGGATGGACCGGAGGGAGTTCGTGCGCGCCGGCGCCGCAGTGGGCCTCACCTCCCTCTCGGGGATCAAAGGCCTCCCCTGGTGGGAAACCCCGGACCTGGTGCTCAGAGGGGGCACGGTGTTCGATGGTACCGGAGCCCCCGGGGTGGAAGCGGATGTGGCGGTGGTGGGAGACAGGATCCAGGCCATAGGGCGGGTGCCGGAGCAGGGGGCCATGGAGATCGACCTGACGGGCCAGGCCGTGGCTCCTGGCTTCATCGACATTCATACGCATGCGGATCGGCCCCTCCTCGATGTTCCCATGGCCCGTCATCGGGTGCTGCAGGGCATCACCCTGGAAGTGGGAGGGCAGTGCGGTGGATCCCCGGGACCGTCCAGTGAGGCGGCGGCTCAAGCGGCTCGAGAACGATACCGGAAGCGATATGGCGTGGAGGTGGACCTCAGGGAGCTGGGAGGGTTCTTCCGGGCCCTGGAGGAGATCCCTCCTACGGTGAATGCCGCCAGCATGGTGGGGCACGGCACAGTGAGGGGCTTGATCGTCGGGAATGAAAACCGGCCGGCCACCCCGCATGAGTTGGCGGAGATGAGGCGGTTGGTGGCGGGGGCCATGGCCCAGGGCGCTGTGGGATTCTCCACCGGCCTGGAGTACACCCCGTCGGGCTTTGCTCCAAAAGAGGAGTTGGTTGAGCTGGCTAAGGCCCTCCGAGGGACGGGTTTCCCCTATGCCTCACATATGAGGAACGAGGACGACGGTGTCCTGGCCGCCGTGGAAGAAGCCCTTCATGTGGGGAGGGTCGCCGGCGTTCCGGTTCAGATCTCTCACTTGAAGGCTCAAGGGGAAAGAAACTGGTGGAAGGCCCCGGTGATCCTGGACCTGTTGGAAGAAGCCCGGGAGGCAGGAGTGGATGTCCACTTCGACCGGTATCCATACGTGGCTTATTCTACGGGCCTCTCCAACCTCTTCCCGGCCGCGGCCCGGGCCGGGGGGTCCGGCGCATTCGTGGGCCGGCTCCAGGACCCGGAGGAACGTCCCGCCCTCGAGGCGTACTGCCGGGATAAGATCGCCCAACTGGGCTCCTGGGACTCGGTTCAGATCTCCAGTACCCGCAGGGCCGAGAATGCCTGGATGCGAGGGAAACGGTTGGGAGAGGTGGCCAGAGAGCTGCGGGAAGACCCCTTCGACCTGACGGTCCGCCTCCTGGTTGAAGAAGGGGGAAGCGTCGGCATGATCGGGTTCGGGATGTCGGAAGAAAACACGGCGCTGATGTTGTCCCACCCTCTGGGCATGATCTGCTCGGACGGCTCGGTCTACTCCCCATCGTCCTCGGGTTCCCCCCACCCCAGGTCATTCGGGACCTTTCCAAGGGTGCTGGGCCACTACGTCCGTGATGAAGGGGTCATGCCGCTGGAGACAGCGATCCACAAAATGACGGGGATGTCGGCCAAGAAGATTCAGCTCGTCGACCGGGGCGTCCTTCGACCGGGGGCCTATGCAGACCTGGTGGCTTTTGATCCGGCGACGGTGGGCGACGGGGCCACCTTCGCCGAACCGCGCAGACCCCCTACGGGGATCAGTCTGGTGGTTGTGAACGGGGCGGTGACCGTCCGGGAGGGTGGATTGACGGGGGAAAGGGCCGGACGGCCGGTCCGTGGAGCGGGTGCGTGAGCTTTCGGGGCCTGGCCGGGACCTTGGCTGGGGAGCTCATGGAGCTCATGCACCGAGGTATACACGAGCCCCTGTCGGATCGGGAGTTCAACGATTTCGCTCTGAGGGTTTTCCGCTTCCAGTGCCGGATGAACCAGGCCTACGCGGGGTTCGTGGCCCGGCGTGGCGTGGATCCGGACCAGGTGGGGAGATGGGAGGCCATCCCGTTCCTGCCTGCTCGCGCGTTCAAGACCACTCGCCTCTTGTCAGGTGACCCGGCAGACGTAGAAGTGGTTTTTCGAACCAGTGGGACTACGGCCGGGGCACAGGCCCGGGGTGAGCACCATGTCCTTAGCAGGGCTCTTTACCGGGAGAGCCTGCTCTCCAACTTTGCCGCCCATCTGATCCCGGACCTTTTGCCGGCGGCCCCGGCGGCGGGAGGGTTCCCGAAAAAAAAGCCCCCTATCACGATTCTGTGTCTGCTCCCGTCCCCCGACACCGTCCCCGATTCGTCGTTGAGCTTTATGATGGGAACGGTGGTTGATGCTTATGGGAACGGGGACTCGGGGTTCTTCGTCGGTCCGGGGGGAGAGATCGAGGGTGATGCCTTCTTCAGGGCTTTGACCGGTGTCTCGGCCCAGGGACCCCCGGTATTGGTGGTGGGGACAGCCTTCGCCTTCGTCGGCTGGATGGAGGTGGCGGAGGAGAGGGGGTATAGGGTCTCCCTGCCGGAGGGATCCCGGATCATGGAGACCGGCGGATAC
>JABDNZ010000479.1 GCA_013043565.1 Gemmatimonadota bacterium
GGACCCACCGGAGTGTAAAGAAAAAACGGGTAAAAGCCGGTAGGTATTCGGCTTCCGTTTGTTCGTCGGCGAGGATAAGTTTCTCTTTCTTCGGAGCACTTCCTGGGAATCCCAAGCCATCGACTGGAAGAGGTGAAGCGTGTCGGAGAACGGAAACAAGTTCGACCTGATCATCATCGGGAGTGGCCCGGGCGGTTATGTGGCCGCCATCCGAGGGGCCCAGTTGGGGTTGGACGTGGCTTGCGTCGAAACGGAGAAGCTGGGCGGAGTCTGCCTGAACGTCGGTTGTATCCCGACCAAAGCCCTGCTTTCCAGCGCGCTCTTCGTGCAAGAAACAAAACGGGCTTCAGGTCACGGTGTGATGATGGAGAGCACATCGATCTCTTTGGGTCCCGCCCAGGAACGCAGCCGGAAGGTGGCTGATCAGCTGAACAAGGGCGTGGGGCATTTGTTCAAGAAGAACGAGGTGACCCATCTGGACGGATTCGGGCGGCTGGTGGGGAAGGGCGTCGTGGAGGTCCTGGGACCGGGCGGAGAGAAGGCCACCTACGAAGCTCCCCACGTCATCATCGCTACGGGCTCCCGCCCACGGGACCTCCCCATGTTCCCAATCGACGAAGACCGCATCTGGTCCTCCACGGGTGCTCTCTTCCAGAAGGAGGCTCCTGGGTCATTGGCCGTCGTGGGTGCCGGGGCCGTCGGGATGGAGTTTGCGGACATCTATTCGGCCTATGGCTCCGAGGTCCATATCATCGAGATGCTGGACCGGGTCCTTCCTCTGGAAGACAAGGAATGCTCTCAGGCGGTGGCCCGGAGTTACAAGAAGCGGAAGATGAAGATCCGGACCTCCACCTCGGTTCAGGCATCGGAGTTCACCGAACAGGGAGTGGCGCTTTCCCTTCAGGACCAGGCCGGAAACGGGGATACCCTGGAGGTAGACCGGGTCCTGTCGGCAGTGGGACGCGTCCCCAACACGGAAGACCTCGGTCTGGAGAACCTCGGCATAGCCCTCACCGAACAGGGCGGTTTTATCCAAGTGGACGAATACCTCCGGACCAACATAGACGGGATCTATGCCATCGGTGACGTGGCCGGCCCCCCCCTCCTGGCCCATAAGGCCTCCCACGAGGGCATCGTTTGCGTAGAGCACATCGCCGGCGAAGGTCACGGAGGGGTGGATTACAGCAACATCCCAAACTGCACCTATGCCCACCCCGAGGTTGCGTCGGTGGGCTTGACCGAAGAGCAGGCCCTGGAAGCCGGCCACGACATCGAGGTGGGGAAGTTCCCCTGGGTGGGAATCGGCAGGGCGGTCGCGGCCGGAGACACGGAGGGCTTCATCAAAGTCATCCGTGACAAACAATACTCCGAGATTCTCGGAGCCCATATCGTCGGGCCCCATGCCACGGAGCTCATCGCGGAGTTCGTCTTGGGGCGCCACCTGGAGGCCACGGTGGAGGAGATGGAGAAAGCCATGCATCCTCACCCGACGCTTTCAGAAGGCGTGGCCGAGGCGGCCCTGGCCGCTCTCGGGAGAGCAATCCACATCTGACGAACTTTCTTTCGACAAAACTGGAACCGTTCGAGCGGGGCGGGGTCTTGGATGATCAAGCGAGGTAAATGCCTCGAGTTACCGCCGTTCTATTCCATCGGGGGGTGAGACATTGGTGGAAGCCGCGACGCCGAACGGGTGGGCTGACGAACCCGTCAACAAGACCTGGTCCGACGAGGAGGAGAAAGCTCTTCGCCTCTGGATCAATCTGGCCCGCTGCTACGTGACCTTCTCTCGGGCCGTGGCCTGCAAGGTCGCTGAGTACGATCTCACGGCGCCACAGTTCGGCGTCCTTGAGGCCCTCTACCACCTCGGCCCCCTGTCGCTGGGTGAGCTGGCAGAAAAGCTTCTGGTTACCGGGGGCAACGTGACCTATGTCATGGACCGCCTCGAAGCCCTGGAGCTTGTTGCCCGGGAACGGTCCGGAGACGACCGAAGGGTCGTGAGGGCCCACCTCACGACAAAAGGGCGCGCCACCATCGATGCGGTGTTCCCGGGGCATGTGGACTTCGTCCGAGGATTGGTCCAACCCCTGGACCCTGAAGAGCGGGAGACCATCAGGGTTCTGCTGAAGAAGCTCGGAAAGGGAATCGGCGGTGGCTCGGACCGGGGGGAATGCTGAGAAGCAACCCCGGCCCAGTTTCTTCTCCGAAATCCTTCGTGTTACTCCGGAATATCCAGAAGACCTTCCGGCAGTTGAATGCCCCTCACCTGCAGTATCCGCATGACAGCTTCCCCGATTTTGTTGTTCGGGGTGGAAGCGCCGGCGGTAATGCCTAGCTCAAAAGCCCCCTCGGGTAGCCAATCGCCCTCCACGACCTCCGGCGCCGCTGGATCCAAGACGGGCTTGTGCCGGATGGTCCCGTTGTCCACGTCGATGCAAAGGGCGTCCTCGACGTGGAAGGTTCGGGTGTGGGTCCGACACATGTGGGCCAGGTTGTTGGTGTTGGACGAATTGTATCCGCCAATGACGACCATGATGTCCGGCGGATCTTCCATGAGCTCAACCACCGCGTCCTGACGCTCCTGGGTCGCCGAGCAGATGGTGTCGAAAGAGCGGTAGTGCTCCTCGGCATGCTCCTCCCCATAGGCCTCGACGAAGGCTTCCCGGATCCTTTTGCCGATGGCCAGCGACTCATCGGCCAGCATGGTGGTTTGGTTGGCAATACCGATCTTCTCCAGGGCCCGGTCCGGGTCGAACCCTTCGGTAGCCTTGGCTTTGAAGTGGGCGTAGAACTCGTCCCGAGAGAGGTGGCCTGGACGCTTGGCGATGTAGTCGCAGACGAGGTCTGCCTCCGCCATGTCTCGGACGATGAGGTATTTGCCGCCAGGGTGTTTGTTGACCTGGGACGCCGTGGCCTGGGATTCCTCGTGCGTGTATTTCCCGTGGATCACCGCCGTAAACCCATCCTTGGCGTAGCTCTCCACCCTCTTCCATACGACCAACACCGAGCCGCACGTCGTGTCCACCAAAACACACCCGATGTCCTTCAAGCGGTTGAAATCCCTTAATCTCACACCAAAAGCGGGGATGATAACCGCGTCCTCGTCGGTAACGTCGTCGAAGGAGAAGTGCCCGTCCTTGTCAGGATAGATGAACTCGATGCCCATCTCCTTGAGGCGGTGGTTCACGTGCGGATTGTGGATGATCTCACCGACCAGGAAGATCTTCTTGTCCGGGAACTTGTGCCGGGTTTCATAAGCGTAGTCCACGGCCCGGTCGACACCGTAGCAGAACCCGAATTCTTTGGCCAAGCGGACCGTAACGTCGCCGAACGTCTCGGTGAAACCTCTCGAGCGAATCAACTCCACCAACCCGGACTGGTATTCCGCGTCGATAAGAGGTCGAACCTCCGCCTTCAGGCCCAGGCCGCTCCGGAAATATGTTTTGTTCATACCTGCGAGACCCCGCCGGACCCTTCTTGTTCCCGGCTGGGTATCTCCTCGCATGTCCTTGCTGAGCCGCCTGTTCCTCCTCTTTGTCGGGGTCCCTCTCCTGGAGTTGTTCCTCCTGGTGAAGTTGAGCCAGTACGTGGGGTTTCTGCCCACCATCGGGCTCGTGGTTCTCACGGGTGCCGCCGGCGCTGTTCTGGCCCGATTGGAAGGATTGCGGACCATCTGGAAGGTCAAGAGTGAGATGGCCCGAGGCCGGCTTCCCGGTAGTGCCCTCATGGACGGCTTCGCCATCCTGGTGGGAGGCGCACTGCTCCTGACTCCTGGAATCCTGACGGACGTCGTGGGGTTTTCCTTCCTTCTGCCCCCGACCCGGCGACTTCTCCTGAACCGGATCCGGAGGAGGCTGGAGGAACGACTGAAGTCCGGGGCCATTCGGATCACCCACGTTGACGGCTTCCCCACGGGGGCCGGCAGGGAATGGAGGCCCGAAGCACCCACCCGCCCCGGGGAGACGACCGACGCCAAACCCCTGGATCCATCCGGGGAGATCGTCTTGGAGGCCGAAGACCACCAGGACGGCTGACTCACGGGCCATCCAGCTTCTGGTTTTCCTCGAACATCTCTCCTACCTTCCCGCTCTTCAGACTTTAAGAATCTTCTTCTGGGCTCGGGCCCCCCACGCCTCGAGGTAGTGTCATGTCCGACCGTATCGATTTTCTGGAGAAGCTCCTGAATGCCCCCGGTCCCTCTGGGTTCGAGGTGAATCCAGCCCGGGTCTGGAGAGAGGAGGCGGAAACCTTCGCAGACCGTGTATGGACCGACGTCACGGGTAACTCCATAGCCGGGTTGAACCCGGAGGGAAGCCCCAGGGTGATGCTGGCCGGTCACATCGACGAGATCGGGCTCCAGGTGACCCATATCGACGATGCTGGGTTTCTGTTCTTCGACGAGATCGGTGGGTGGGACTCCCAGGTTCTGGTTGGCCAGCGGGTGAAGGTCCTGGCCGGCCCCGGGACCATACCGGGCGTCATCGGAAAAAAACCCATCCACCTTTTGAAGAAGGAGGAGCAGGCGAAGGCCACCAAGACCAAGGATCTGTGGGTGGACCTGGGGTGCACCAGCGCGGAGGAGGTAGGGGATCTGGGCGTTAGAGTGGGGGATCCCATGGTCCTGGACGCCGGGTTGGTTCAACTGGCGGGAGACCGGATCGCCAGCCGGGCCATCGACAACCGGATCGGCGCCTATGTCGTCCTGGAGGCCTTACGGCTCCTGTCTGCCGAGCCCCCCCAGGCGGCTACCATGGCGGTAGCCACGGTTCAGGAGGAGATAGCCTACACTGGAGGGGGTGCCCGGTCCAGCGCTTTTGCCCTGGAGCCGGATGTGGCCCTGGTCGTGGATGTGACCTTCAGCACCGACGTGCCCGATATCGAGAAGAAGGAACTGGGGGAGCACAAGATCGGTGGGGGGCCGGTGTTGAGCCGGGGATCTGCTGCCCACCCGGTAGTTTTCAGCCGGTTGGTGGAAGCGGCGGAGGCCGAGGGAGTCGACTTCACGATCCAGGCGGCGCCGAAGGCCACCCGCACCGATGCCGATGGCATCCACCTGGTTCGGATGGGGGTTCCCACGGGACTGGTCTCCGTCCCCAACAGGTATATGCACTCCCCGAACGAGGTCGTGAGTCTTGGGGACCTCCAGAGCACGGCTCAGCTTCTTGCTGCCTTTATTCGACGCCTGGGGCCCGACACGGATTTCACACCTCATTGACGAAGGCCCCAAACACTTGATTCGACGCCCGGAGTTGTTTTAGTTGAAAGGCTACGCCGTGAGGTGGGAGAAGACGATGGGCCATAACAGGATAGGACTTTGATGATCGATACGACGACGCTGGTGACGGAACTCCAGGAGATGCGGGACGAGGGCTACCTGTCCGACGCACTGATCCGGTATGCAGTTCGGAACGTAAAAGAGCTCGACGACCGGTTCGACTGGGTGGGCGGATTCCTCCTGGACGCGGAAGCCCAGGAGCTCTGGCTGCACAACTACGTGGGGCCCCGGACCGAGCACGCCAAGATCCCGGTGGGTGAAGGGGTTACGGGCAGGGCGGTGGCAGAAGCGACCAACCAGAACGTCCCCGACGTAAGCCAGATCGACTATTACATCGAAGACGCGTCGGGGATGTCGTCCGAGCTGGTTGTCCTGATCAGGGCCGGTGACGACATCTACGGGGAGATCGATATCGACTCCATGGAACCGGCCGCCTTCACTCCGGAGGACGAAGAGGCCATCGGTATGGTGGCCGACAAGCTGGCTGAGCAGATCGCCTCCGAGCGTCGCTAGGGCGCCAAAACTCTGAAACCCCGCGTCATTAAGGCCCGGAACAGCGGGCCGTTCACATTGGACGGGACTCGCACGTTCCTGATCGGTGGGGAGCAGGTGGCGGTGATCGATCCGGGCCCGGATGAGGAAGACCACATCCGGGCCCTTTCTCATGCCCTTGAGCCGGCCCGGGAGATCAGGATCCTCCTTACCCATCGCCATACCGATCACGCCGGAGGGGCCGTCTCCCTGGCTCGAGCGACCGGCGCTCTACTCTTCGGGCCGGTGTCGTGCAGACCTCCCGGCGATTCGGGGGTGCCCTTCCAGGTCCTGGTGGAAGGGGACGAGATCCCCACGGACGAGGGCGTGGTAACCGCCCTGGAGATCCCGGGCCACGCCAAAGATCACCTCGCCTTCTTCTGGGAACCCGCCGGCGCCCTCTTCGTGGGAGACCTCATGCTGGGAAAAGGCGATACCACCTGGGTCGGCGAATACCTGGGGTGTGTGGGGGACTACTTGGACTCCCTGGACAAAGTGGAGTCCTTCGGGGCGAAGGTGCTCTACCCGGGCCACGGACCCCCTTCCGTAGAACCTGCCTCCAGGGTGGCCCTCTTTCGACGGCATCGCCTCCGGAGAGTGGAGCAGGTCCGGTCGGCCCGTTTGGAAAACCCGGGAGCCGGGGCCGGTGAGCTGGCGGCACTGATCTACGGAGGGGAGATTCCGGACAAGCTCGTCAGAGCAGCCGTCGCAAGCGTCGAAGCCACCCTCTTCCATCTGGACAGCCAACGCGACTGAGCGAGAGGAAACCCCGACGTAGTCAGGCGTGTCCCATGGCGCCAGTTGCTCCCCCATAGGCCCTCTGGTATCCTCTCCCAATGGAATCAAGAGCGCCACTGGTATCGGGTCGTACACGGTGAACCCCCTCCCGTCGACGCTCCTGGCGGAGTTGGCCTCGATCGTGGGTCCGGATTGGGTGATCAGCGACGCGGACCGACTCCTGGTTTACGAGTCCGACGCTCAGACGGCCCACAACGTGGCCCCTCAGGCGGTCGTCCTCCCGATCGATACGGATGAAGCCTCTCGGGTAGCCCAGATACTGCATCGCCACCGTGTTCCGCTGGTGCCTCGAGGGTCGGGTACCGGGCTGTCCGGGGGAGCCCTGGCCACCGAGGGCGGGGTCGTGGTGGGGACCTCGAGGATGAACAGGATCCTGGAGGTCGATCCGGAGAATCGCAGGGCTGTGGTCCAGTCCGGTGTGTTGAACACCGACCTCTCCCATGCGGCGGCTCCCTTCGGGCTTCATTACGCCCCGGACCCTTCCTCCCAGACGGCCTGCACCATCGGCGGAAACGTGGCGGAAAACTCCGGCGGGCCCCACTGCCTGAAGTATGGAGTCACGACTCGGTACATCACGGGCCTCAGGGTGGTCCTGGTCAGCGGGGAGACGGTGTGGTTGGGCGGGCAAGGCCGGGAAGCCCCGACTTTCGACCTCGTGGGCCTGTTCGTGGGGTCCGAGGGGTGCTTCGGGTTGGCGACGGAGGTGGAGGTGGCGTTGGTACCGGTGCCGGAGGCTACCCGGACCCTCCTCGCCATCTTCGAAACCCTGGAAGACGCCGGCCGGGCCGTCACGGCCATCGTGTCCGCAGGGCTTCTTCCGGCAGCGCTGGAGATCGTGGACCAGAATACCATCAAGGCCGTGGAAGCCAGCATCTTTGCGGCTGGGTACCCCACCGACGCCGGGGCTGCTCTGGTGGTGGAGTTCGACGGGGTGGAGGCCGGACTGGCCCTCGAGGCGGAGGAAGCGGAACGTTTCTGCAGGGCCGCGGGGGCTCGTGAAGTCCGCCGGGCCGAGAGCAGCGAAGAGCGGGTGGCCTTGTGGAAGGGGAGGAAGAAGGCGTTCGGCACCATGGGAAGACTTGCTCCCGATCTCCTGGTGCAGGATGCCACGGTTCCCCGGACCCGGCTCCCGGAAGTTCTATCCCGCATCGCCGAGATCGCGGAACGGTACCAGCTCCAGGTGGCGAATGTATTTCATGCCGGAGACGGCAACCTTCATCCGAACATCGTGTTCGATCGACGGGACGCCGAAGAAACCCGAAAGGTGGAGGCTGCCTCCAAAGAGATCATGGGGGTGTGCGTGGATGCCGGTGGCACCATTACCGGCGAGCATGGGGTGGGTGCGGACAAGCAGAAGTACATGCCGCTGGTCTTTTCTCCTCATGAGTTGGAGGTCCTCCGGCGGGTGAAGGGGGTTTTCGACCCCGAAGGCCGGTGCAATCCCGGTAAGGTGGTTCCCCCGCCGGACCAGGAGGAAGGGGCTGGGTCATGACCACTTCTCTTCGGTCGGCCCTGGCCTCCATGGTGGCTGATGAGACCCTCCTTCCCGAGGGGGAGCACGACCAGTGGGCGATGGCAGGTGACGGTGGCCCGCTTCCGGCGGCGGTCTTGGCTCCAGGCAGCGAGGACGAGCTGGCGGGGATCCTGGGGAAGTCCAGCGAAGAGGGGTGGCGGGTTCTTCCCGCGGGGCTGGGGCGCTGGCTGAACGGCGGCGGCCCATCTGAAGCCGACCTGGTGGTGAGCACCAGACGAATGACCCAGGTACGAGAGTATGAACCGGCGGACCTGACCTTTACGGCCGGTTCGGGCCTCTCGCTGAAAGAGCTGCACGAAAAGACCGATCCCCACGGCCAGTGGCTTCCGCTGGATCCACCCGGGAGCCACAGTGGATCCTTGGGTGCCGCGGTGGCCCTGGGTATGGCCGGGCCTCTCCGACATCTCTACGGCACCCCGAGAGACCATGTCCTTGGCTTGACCATGGTAGCGGGAGACGGCCGGGTTCTCAGGTGGGGAGGGCGTGTCGTCAAGAATGTGGCCGGGTTCGACCTGACCCGGTTGACCGTAGGGAGCTGGGGCTCCCTCGGAGTCGTCACCTCCGTGTCCGCCCGCCTTTTCCCCATCCCGGAATCCGACGTGACGCTGGCCTTCCCGGGCTCCAGCGTGGCAGAGCTCCTCCCGAAGGCCCGCGTTGCGGCCCTGTCCCCTCTTCCCCTGGCGGCCGTTGAGCTTCTGGACTCTCTGGATCCGGGGGACGAGGCCCCGGGCCCGGCCCTGGTGGTGCGCCTCCTGGGCTCAGCGGCCCAGGTGGACGAGATGGAGTCTCGGATCGTGCGGGACCTGGGGCAATCGGACGGGGGCACCCGGAGGTTGCAGGGGGACATGAGCAGGGCGTTGCAGCGCAGGCTGGAGGATTGGGAGGGGGGGTCACATCTCTCTGCCCGGCTCAGCCTGCTTCCGTCGAAGCTGGGAACGCTGCTCGAGGAGGTGGAGGGCTTGCGGCCGCTGGTGGTCGGGTGGTCGGAGCCCGGAGCCACGATGGCCCTCTCGGCTCACGTAGGCGCCGGCGTCGTTCGCCTCAGGGTTTCGAAGCTTCCTGCGAGGGAAGAAGCCCTCGAGCCGTGGATCACGGCCCTTAGGGACCTCCGGGGGAGAATGGAGGACCAGGGGGGCAGCCTGGTTCTCAGCTCGGGACCGCCCGGGCTCATGCGGGAGGTAGGGCCGTGGGGTACCCCCGGCCCGGAGCGGCACCTTCTGGAGGGGCTGAAGGCCGAATTTGATCCTGCCGGGATCCTGGCCTCGGGAAGGTTGAATCTCCCATGACCCATACGACGCCGAAGCACGGGGGTGGGTGGCCTCCTTCGGGAATGGACCCGGAGGTCATTCGGGTGTTACGTCCGTCGGACGGCTCCCTCGTCGGGGAACTGGCCGTCACTCCTTCCCACGAGGTGCCCCGAAGGGTGGAGCGGGCCCGATCCGTTCAGGCGGGATGGGCTTCCCTTTTGCCGAAGGACCGGGAAAGGCGACTCCGGGCTCTCCTCGAGGCCATCGATGAGCGAACGCCGGAGATCGAAGACACCATCGTGGCCGAGACGGGAAAGCCACGGGCGGAAGCCACCGTGGAAATCGTCTCGGTTGTGGACCACATCAGGTTCCTCCTCAAGAACGCCACCGGGTTTTTCCGGCCCCGGAGGATCCCTACGGGCTGGATGGCCTGGAAGCAGGCGTTTGTCCAGCGAGACCCGTTGGGTGTGGTGGGGGTCATCTCTCCCTGGAATTATCCCTTCATGCTCTCCATGACCCCCACGTGCACGGCCCTCTTCGGGGGGAACGGGGTGGTGCTGAAACCCTCGGAGTTCACTCCTTATTCGGGACTCCTGGTGGAGGACATAGCCAGGGATGCCGGGCTCCCGGAGGGTCTGGTCCAGGTGGTCATAGGAGGGGGAGAAACGGGCGAGGCCCTGGTCCGGGCTGGAGTGGATAAAATCTTCTTCACCGGCGGCTCCCGAACCGGCCGGGCGGTCTTGGCGGCGGCGGCCGACTCACTCACTCCCAGCGTGCTGGAGCTGGGAGGGAAGGACGCGGCCATCGTGCTGGAGGATGCAGATCTGGCACGGGCGTCCAGGGGAATCGTCTGGGGGGCGTTCCTCAACGCGGGCCAGAGCTGCATCGCCGTGGAGCGGGTCTACGTGGTGGAGAGGGTGTACGACGCGTTCCTTCGGGAGGTCCTGGCCCATATTCGAAAGCTGAAGGCCGGTTCCAGTGCAGGCGTGGAGATCGGGCCTATGACCACGCCAGCCCAGCTGGCATGGGTAGAGCAGCAGCTGGCGGAGGCAGTTGAAGCAGGGGCCACGGTCGTTACCGGAGGGCACCGGACCGACCCGGCCTCCAACGTCCTGGAGCCGACGGTTCTCACGGGGCTGGACCCCACCTCGAGCATTCTTCGTGAGGAGTCCTTTGGCCCGGTACTGCCGGTGGTTCGGGTGAAGGACTGCGAGGAGGCGATTCACCTCGCCAACGAAACGCCCTACGGGTTGTCGGCCAGTGTCTGGACGAAGGACCGGAAGAGGGGGCTCGCTCTGGCCAGGCGGATCAGGGCAGGGGCCGTGTGCGTGAACGACGCTTTGGCCCACTTCGGGATCGCGGGTCTTCCTTTTGGTGGAGTCGGAGAGAGTGGGTTCGGGCGCAGCCATGGGATCGAGGGTCTGGAGGAGGTGACGCGGAGCCGGAGCTTGCTCGTGGACCGAATGGGAATCGAGCGGGAACCCTGGTGGTTCCCCTACAATCGGGGTACCGAGAGACTCCTGAGGGGAGCGCTTCTCTTCCGGCTGAGGGGGGGCCTGAAGGGAGCGTTCGCCGCCATTGCCCTCATGGTGAAGGGGGGGCGGCGGTGAAGCACCTCCTCCGGGAGTTGAAGAAGCAAGAAGAGAAGCTCTTCAACTGTGTGCAGTGTGGGTTCTGCCTTCCGGCGTGCCCCACCTATTCCCGCCTCGGAGACGAGGCCGATTCTCCCAGGGGCCGGATCCATTTCATGAGGGCTGTGGTGGAGGGTCGGATCGAGCCAGGGTCGGAGGCCCTCAACCGCCATCTGGATCGGTGCCTGGGGTGCCGTGCCTGTGAGTCCGTTTGTCCTTCCGGCGTGGAATACGGGCGGCTCCTTGAGGGAGCAAGGGAGGTCACGGCCGGGGCGAAACCACCCAGATTCCTGACCAGACTCCTTCCCTGGGTCATGGCCAAACCCTCCCTACTCCTGCCGGGAATGTTCCTCGCCAGGGCCCTTCGAGCTACCGGGTTTCCCCGGGTGGCCGCTCGGCGGACCGCGGAAGAGGGTTTCCTCGGCCAGCTCGGGCTGGGTTTGGGGATGATCGCGGCTACGGCTCCGCCCCGTCTCCTGGATGGCCGGTCAGGGGGAGCGGCCCAGGGAGAGATGCCCGACCCGGGGGAGCTCATGGGCCAGGGCCTCCGGGCGGGACTCCTCACAGGGTGTGTGCAGGCGGGCCTGCTGGGTCGGGTGAACCAGGCTACGGTGAGAGTCCTGGAGGCCAACGGGTTCGAGGTGGTCGACATCGGGGGGCAGGGGTGCTGCGGGGCCCTTCACGCCCATACCGGTGACCTGGAGAGGGCCAGGGATCTGGCACGGAAGAACATCGAGGCGTTCGAATCTTCGGGTTTGGACCTGATCGCGGTGAATGCCGCCGGGTGTGGAGCGGCCATGAAGGACTACCCCCACCTTCTGGTCGACGACCCGGACCAGGCCGAGCGGGCCGAGGACTTCGGAGGCCGGGTCAGAGACGTGTCGGAGTTGCTCGGGGGTCGGGGTAGCCAGGATCCCCCTGGTGGCCCGGGTCGCCCGGGTCGCCCGGGTTCCCGGGGCATCCCGGGCCTCCGCCGGGGTGGGTCCGTTCGGCTCAGGGTCACCTACGATGCCCCCTGCCACCTGCTCCACGGCCAGCAGATCTCAGACGAACCATTGGCCCTCCTGAGGTCGATTCCCGAGCTGGAGCTCATCCCCCTGCCGGGCCATGAAGAGTGCTGCGGGGGTGCGGGCATATACGGGATAACCCACCCGGATCTGGGCGGCCGGATCAGCCGGGACAAGGTCCGATCGATCCTCGAGACGGGTGCCCAGGTCGTGGCCACGGGGAATCCCGGGTGCATGATGCAGATCGGCGCCGGCCTGGAGGCCGAAGGCGCTGCGGTCGATGTGGTTCATCCCATCGAGCTTTTGGACGAGAGCTACCGAAGAGGAGGGCTCTATTCATGAAAGAGTTGGGAGACAGGATTCTGGAGGCGGCAGCGGAAGAGAAGGAGGCCATGATCTCCTTCCTCATGGACTTGGCGTCCATGGAATCTCCCAGCGACGTCCCTGAGAGTCAGAGGCCGGTTCAGGGGCGACTGACGGACGCGTTGGAAGAGCTGGGGTTCGAGGTGGTTCGGACACCGGGGGAAAAAACGGGCGGGCACCTTCTGGCCAAACCAAAAGACCGGGACCCCGATTGCCACGAACAGCTCCTCTTGGGCCACTGCGATACGGTGTGGAAGCTTGGGACGCTGGATACCATGCCTTTGGTGAGGGAAGGCGACCGGCTGAAAGGGCCCGGGGTCTTCGACATGAAGGGTGGACTCACCCAGAT
>JABDNZ010000488.1 GCA_013043565.1 Gemmatimonadota bacterium
GTGGTGGAGTGGCATCCATCGTGACCCCGGATGTGGGCGTCCTGGCCCCCAGGGATCCCGCCGCGTTGGGTGGTGCGATTGAGGGCCTACTGGACGACGAGGAGAGGCGCCTGGCCATGGCTGAGGCCGCACGCCTCCGGGCCGAGGAACACTTCGACACAGTTAAACTGGCCGGTGTGTTGGAGGAGTGGTTGGCCGGATTCTGCTCCGACTGAGTGCGGCGTCCGGGGATCATAGAAAACAAATCCGTGCCCCGCAGGAAACCAGCGCTTAAGTTGCGCCAAGGATCTCCTCTATTCTGATCAGGCGCGGTCCATGCCCCGTCAGCTCACAGCCATCATGTTTGCCGACCTGGTCGGCTACACTGCCCTCATGCAGGAAGACGAAAGGAGAGCCAAGCTCCTTCGTGACCGGCAGCGTGAGGTTCTGGAACAGCGAGTAGCCGAATTCGAGGGTGAGATCCTCCAGTACTATGGCGACGGGGCCCTTTGCGGTTTCCAGAGCGCGATCCAGGCCGTGGAATGCGGAATCGCAGTACAGGTTGACCTCCGTGAAGAGCCGCCCGTACCGGTCCGAATCGGGATTCACCTGGGAGACGTGGCTTTCGACAAGACCGGTGTCTACGGCGATGGTGTAAACGTCGCGTCCCGGATCGAGTCCTTGTCGGTGGCGGGCGGGGTGCTGGTTTCCGGCAAGGTCGCTGACGAGGTGAAGAACCAGCCGGAAATCTCTACGCAGTTCCTTTCGGAAGTTGCTCTCAAGAACGTCCAGGAGCCCCAAAGGGTTTTCGCCGTCACGAACTCCGACTTGGCCGTTCCCGGGCCAAAGGAGATGAAGGGTTGGCCGAAACCAGGGCGGAGGAGTGGGGCTGGCGGTCGGGGTTGGGTGAAGTGGGCGGCGGGTGTCGTTGTGGTTGCCGGATTGGCGGGGGCTTATGCGTTGGCGACTGGTGGTGATGGCTCCGAGCCCAGGGAACTCAACTCCACTTCGAGCCTTCTTACCGAAAGGTCAATTGCGATTCTACCGTTCGTTTATAACGGTCCGGACGAGTTCAAATACCTCGGCCCGGGGGCTGCCACACAGCTATCGATGCCGCTGACGAGTGGTGTGTTTATGCCGGTAGACCAGATGTCGATCCCGGGCTATCTG
Source organism: Gemmatimonadota bacterium (assembly GCA_013043565.1). Taxonomy (GTDB): domain Bacteria; phylum Gemmatimonadota; class Gemmatimonadetes; order Longimicrobiales; family Gaopeijiaceae; genus JABDNZ01. Next base: position 1,150 of record JABDNZ010000488.1, read on the forward strand.
GACAACCTCGGACCGAACCACCCTCGTAACCAGGAATTCCGGGAGGGGGTCGCAACGAGGTTCGATGCGGACCTTGTCCTCGACGGGACAGTCACCCATTCGGGCGGATTCCTAACGGTTGAGGCCCAGCTGTACGCTCCGCTCGAGGAGACCGATCCCCTTCTCACCGAATATGCTCAGGGATCGACGGATGAGTCCCACGCCGTTTTCAAAGACTTGGCGAGGAAGCTTCTGCTGCGTGGAAGCGGGGTCGACACGACGCTCGTGGTAGAGGCGATGACGGAATCGGACGAGGCTCTGGACTTTTGGGTCCAGGGGGACCAGCAATATCGGTCCGGGAACTACCCTCTGGCCGTTGACCTCCTCAAGACAGCAACAGAACGAGATCCTGGTTTCGCCCTGGCCCACTATCGGCTCTCCCAGGCGGCTGTCTGGGCTTGGGAATTCCCACTTGCTAGGAACTCGGCGGAGAGGGCTCGGAGCAGAGGTTCCAACCTATCCGATTGGCACTGGCGTCTTGTGGATGCCTGGCATGACTTCCTAGGGCCCCGACCAGACCAAGCCGAACGAACCTTCGGGCAGTTGATTACCCCTATCGAAACTGTGGAGGTCACCTCTGGCATTGGCGAAGTCAACGTGCACTACAACCTCCTCCGGGGCCTTCCGACCACCGATGCCGAGGGATGGTTCAACCGGGCGTTGGCGCTTGACCCGAACTACGGTGAAGTGCGTTTCCACCTATTGGAATTTGCCGCCCGAGCAGGGGACGTCGTGCGGTTTGACTCTTTGGAAAGGGGGGTGGATCCAGCCAGTGAACAAGCCTTGGCCTGGGCGGCGGTGAGGGCCTTCGGATGGGGCACGGAATCGGACCGCCTGAGTGCCCTAGAAGATCTTGCCAACGCGGGAGAACGGGAGGTCGAACTCGCGGCCAGCAGGGTAGCGGCTTTCCTACATGATTTCGACGGTGCCCAAGAGATTGCCGAGCTCCTAACCAGGGCTGGCCGTCCTCGCACTTATCAGGAGGGGATGCCCGCCTTCCTTGGGATGATGAAGGTCGCCGGAGGCCAGTGGGAGTCAGCAAAGGATAACCTCCATCTTGTCAGACAGGTCGAAAGAGAATGGGCGCTGGAGATGGAGGGATTGGTCTCCACTTTCCCACTTTTCGAGGAATCGGAATCAGACTTGCGAGCGCTACGTCAGGAGATTCAGGACTGGAACCCGGCCGATTCCACCCATATGCCGAGGATCGTATACCTGTTCGGTGCCCACCATGGTGTACACAAGATCTTACGGTCCTATGTGCTTAGTCTTCTTAGCTTGACCATCGGAGAGTTCCACGAAGCCGAGACTCACCGCGAAGACATCCGCGCCTCGGCCAGGTCCGACGAGGATCTTGCCTTTGCTGGCGCTTTAAGGGAGAGCATCAATGCACGCCTGGCCCTGGCGAGGGGAGACTCAACTGCGGCGCTCGGGATTTTGGAGGGAGTGGAGTACTACCCGTACCTCGAGCTGATCCCAACCTCTCCGTTCTATTCCAGGGCCCTGGATCGATGGTTACGGGCGGAACTGTATGCGAAACAAGCGCGGGAACCGGATGCGCTAAGGTGGTATGAGACTCTCACCGATGGATTGTATGAGTTCCTCTTCGCCGCCCCGGCCCATCTCCGCCAGGCCGAGATCTACGCGAGCCTCGACAGCACCGCCGCCGCCATCCACCACTACGATGAGTTCATCCGGCTTTGGGGTGGAGCGGACGAAGAACTGCAGCACCTGGTGTTGGAGGCCCGGTCAGCCAAGGAAGACCTGGAGAGCGGCGGAGGGTAACCTCAGAAACCGGCTGCGTCGGTGCAGGCCGAAGGCCTAACCTCGGTAGATCCCTCCCTCAGGCCCGTACCTCTCGATCAGAGCTTGTATCCGCGGATGGTCGAAGACTTTCTCGAAATCTCGGGTGAACAGGGAGGGCACGGCTCGGACTCCCGGGACCGAGAAAACCGTCTCCAGGGCATCGGCGGTCTCTTCCGCCATCCCGAGAGCCGCGTAGATGTAGGCGGCCGTCTCGAGGAGATCCCTTCCAAACACCGGATCTTTCGTTATTGGCAAGATTTCTCGAACCAGCCCGACCTGCTCCAAGGCTTCTTCGCGACGTCCGAGGAGTGAATAGGCTCGTCCCAGGGAGGCATGGATCCTCGGGTCGCCGGGCTGGAGTTCCAGGGCCGACAAAGAAATCTCGATGCTTCTTTCGAAGGCCCTGTCTGCCCGGGCCGAGTCGATGTGCTGGTATGTCCAGCCCTCGATCAGCTCCCGGGGAGCCCACCAGAACCCGCCGAAATCCAGGATCGGGTCCTGGATCTTTTCAAAGGCTTCGATCTTGTCCTCAGGTTCAGGTGTGATCAGCCACTCGAAAAAATCCCTGAGCCCGTAAACGTTGGATTCAGGCGGCAGCTTGGCCAGGGCTTCCAATCCGGGTCTGTGGTCTCCGCTGTAACGCCACTCCAACCACCCCATGGTGAAGGTGGCCTCGTGGAAGTCCGGATAAGCGTCCAGGAGCCTGGCCATGACGGCATCGGAATCGTCCCACCGGTCATGTTCGGCATAGGCGGAGGCCAGACCGAGTTGTAGCTCGGGGTTCCGAGGGTCCAGAAGAGCCGCGCGTTCTCTGCTGGCTAGGGATCCGGCCCAATCCCAGTTCCGGGTTTGGAGCTCGGCTTTCAGGCTGAGGAGGGCTGCCCAACCCGGAGCGATCTCCTCGGCTCGGGCCAACGACTCCATGGCCTCATCGTTCTGATAAAGCAGGTAGTGGAAAAAAGCCCGGGCCGAGTGGATCTCGGCCGATTCCGGATTGATCTGTAGCCCTCTCTCTGTAGCCTCCCAAGCTTCTGCTAGATGGCCGGGATCGCGGTCGTAGTAGAGGTAGAGGTAGCAAAGCGTGGAAGCCAACCCGGCATGGGCCATGACGAAGTCAGGATCAAGCTCGGCGGCCTGGGCGTACATGGTTCGGGCCGTTTCCAGGTCGTCCGGTTCCCAGCCTGGACGGTTTAATGCGTCTTCTCCCCGACGCCAGAAGGTGTAGGCCGCCAGGTTGTCGGTGGGCATTTCATCCAACCGGGCCTGATCTGCGGGAGCCAGTTCCGCCTGGAGGGCCTGAACCACTTGTTGAGCCAGATCGCTCTGGATCGCGAAGACGTTTTCGACCGTGAACTCCCTGTCGTACGTCTCCGCCCAGAGGTGGGCATCGGTCTGGGTGTCGATGAGCTGGACGTTCACCCGGATCTGCCCGCCCGCCCTCATCACGCTTCCTTCCAGAACCGAATGGACCCCCAACTCCTGTCCGATGGTCGGGATCGTCTTCTCGGTATCTGCATACTACATCACCGATGTGCGGGCGATGACGTCCAGGCTGGGAACCTTCGACAGTTTTGTCAGGAGGTCGTCGTGGAGCCCCAAGGCGAGGAAGGCTGCTTCCCCCTCGGCGTCAGCGCTCATGTTCTCGAAGGGCAGAACGGCGATTGCCGGCCGCTCGCGGGCTTCCGCAGTGGTCCCGACCACCCCTGGGGCTCCGACCGGGCCCCCTCCCGGAGCGAACACCGCCACGGTTCCACCGGCTATGGTCAGCAGGAGGGCGATCATCAAGAGTTCGGGCCCCGTGATCCTTTGGCGGCCGGGCTCGCCGTGGTACCAGGCAACTACGACGGTGATGAAGAAGCCCGCCGCAACGAGGATGGCGGTGGCTTTTGGGACGAGGGCCGGCCAAAGGAACTGGTTCCCGGCGAAGCCGACGATCTCCAGCAGGGCCCAGGCCCCGGCCAGGTACGCCAGGGCCCACGGTACCACAGCACGGTCTTTGATTTGCTGGAAAACGGTGTCGGCCCGGGTTTCCGGCCGGCCGTGAACCGGCGCTTCCGCCTTCGCCTCTGGTTCCTGGCTGGGTACGGTCAGACCCTCATTGGAAATGGCATAGACGGATACGGGGTCCACGACGTTCTTCAGCTGGACCGATCCGAGGGAAACAGCCGAAATCGACGGATGGTTCTTGATCTCGTCGAAGACTTTTCCGGAAACCGTCACTCCCCCGGGCGAAGCGAGCCCCTCGATCCGCGAGGCCAGGTTCACACCGTCCCCGTAAACACCGTCCTCATCGTGAACGATGTCGCCGGTATGGATCCCGATTCTCAGGGGGATGACGTCTTCTTCGCCCACGGCCCGCTGAACGGCTACCGCGCACTCGACGGCCTCGACCGCGCTGGAAAAAATGCTGAGAGTGCCGTCCCCGTAGTATTGGAGGATCTCCCCGTGATGTCCTTCCACTGCGGAGGAGATGAGTACCCTGTGTTTGTCCCTCTGGCGCCTTGCTTCCGCCTCATCTTCCTGCATGAGGGCGGTGTAGCCCACCATGTCCGCAAACATGATGGCCGCTAGTTGGCGTTTCCCTGGTTCAGCCATGACCCCCCGGCTCTCCGGGCCTCAAAGAGTGGTTCCAGAAACAACGGTAAACCGGATTGCACTACTTCTCAAACCATTTCAACTATTGTCCTCGACCCATCCATGTCAGCAGGGCTTCCCCGTAGTGGAAGATTCCAGGGGTGCCGCCGGTGTGCACGAATACGACCGTGTCTTCCTCACGGAAAAAACCAGCCTCTACCAACCCGATAAGGCCTGACATCGCCTTCCCGGTATATACGGGATCGAGGAGAATGCCCTCACTCCGGGCCACCTTCTTAATGGCGTCCACGGTGCCGGCCGTGAGCATTCCGTACCCCTCCCCCACGTAGTCGTCGAAGACGATGATGTCGTCGGGCTGGAAGGCGAGGTTCAGGCCCAGCGCAGCGGACGTCTGGGTGGCGATGTTCGCCACGTTCTCTCTGATGGACTCGGCTGATCCGGAGACGCTGATCCCCACGATCTTCGTCTTGGCGCCGATGGCAGCCGCACCCACCACAAGGCCCGCCTGGGTGCCACCCGATCCTGTGGCCATCACCAGGTAGTCCGGTTCCGCTCCTCGATCCATGGCTTGGCGGTGGGTTTCCAGGAAGGCCGTGATGTAGCCCATGGCACCCAGAGGCTGGTCCATGGATCCCCCGGTTCTGGACCCGCCTACCGAGACGATGTAAGGCCTGCGCCCGCCAGCCCTCTCGGAGGCCGCGATCTCCTCCGCTACGGTGGCAGGGTCTGATCCGGGCTCCAGCAGATGGATCTCCGCCCCCAGGATCTCATCCAGTAGGTGGTTCCCATCCACGACCACCTCCCCCTCGTCCCGCTTGGACAGGAGTAGGACCGCCCGCATCCCCAACATGGCCGCGCCGGCGGCGGTCTGCCGGCACCAGTTGGACTGCAGTCCGCCCCAGGTGATGACCACATCGGCTTCCTTGGCCTGGGCGTCGGCCAAGATGTATTCCAGCTTCCTCGCCTTGTTGCCCCCGGTGGCCAGCCCGGTCTGATCGTCTCTCTTTATGAGGATGGTGGGGCCGCCGAGGTCGGCACTGAGAGTCTCCATCTCTTCCAACGGAGTGGGCAGGTGCGCTAACTGGGCCCGGTCGAATCGTTGGGACAGAACCCGGGCCACGGCGTTTGGTGCCAAGTTGGATCGGGGCCCGGGGTCTCGAGGAGCCCTGGGGGCTCCGGGGGCACAAGCTATGACACCCGTCAGGAGGGGAAGAGCGAGGAGCCGGCTCCAGCGGAAGGTGCGAATCGACATGGTTCACCTGCTGCTTGGGAGAAGGGCGTTCAATCTGCAGGGTAGGGTGGGAGGGGAGGGATACGGGGGCAAGGGCGTATGCGGGTCGGAGCAAAAAGGGCGGGCCCTTTCGGGGCCCGCCCTTTTTCATGGTTTGTCCCTCGTCAACCGGCCTTGCTCAGATCAGGGTAATCGACTCCGGAAGATCCTCCCCGATCCGGGCATACTCATCTCCACTGAGCCGGAACTCCATGGCTCCCGCGAACCCGTCCACCTGCTCTGCGCTCCTGGCTCCGACAATGGCTCCGGTCACGGCAGGGTGGTGAAGGGCCCAGGCCACCGCCACTTCCGCGGCTGACCGCCCGTGGGCATTGCCGATCTCCTTCAGCACCTCCACCAGTTCCAGAATCTGGGAAAAGAGTGGCTCCTGGAAAGGCGGGGATTTGAATTGGACTCGCCAATCTGTTGGTGGAAGAGCTTCGTACCGTTCTCTCGTCCAACGGCCGGTGAGGAGGCCGTTCTGCATCGTGGAGTAGGGAAGCACTCCAATGTTGTTCTCCAGGCAGAACGGCAGGATGTCGTCTTCGATCTGACGCATCAGCATGGAGTACGGGGGTTGAAGGGATGTGATCGGTGCGATCGCCTGGGCCCGTTCCATTTGGACGACATCAAAGTTGGAAACCGCGATATGCCGAATCTTTCCCTCGGCTTTCAGCTCCGCCAGCGTGGTCCACCCTTCCTCGAGGTCCGGATCCGGGGCGCCGACGGGCCAGGAGGGACGGTGCACTTGAGCCAGGTCCAGGACATCCACGTCCAACCGCTCGAGGCTGTCCTCGACCTCTTTTCGGACGGAGCCGGCTTTGAGGCTGTGGTCGACGTTCTTCTCGTCGTCCCACACGATGCTGCACTTGGTGAACACCATGGGCCGATCTTCGGGATTCATCTCCTTCAACGCTCGGGCGACGATCTTCTCCGAGTGTCCCATCCCGTAGATGGGTGCGGTGTCAATCCAGTTGATCCCTCTTTCCACGCTCCGATGGATGGCCGCCACCGACTCCGCGTCCTCCTGGGGCCCCCACCCGAAGACTCCCTCTCCGCCCATGGCCCACGCTCCGAGTCCCACGGGGGTGATGTTGAGATCGGACTTTCCTACTTGCCTCAGCTCCATCGTGTCCTCCCTACTCAGCGTTTCGGGTACCCCTCACCCCCCGACCGGCTCACCGATATCCCGGATGCAAAGCCAACTGCCATCGTCCTGTTGCTCGTACACGGCAAGCCAGTTCGATAGAGAAGTGGTGGTGTCACCGCTGCCAGGAGGAGAAACGGTGCAGGTGTCCCTCCCCCAGCCGACGCCGATGGATCCCACCATCTCGAAACCGTCGAAGCTCCCGGAACAGACCTCGTCCGATTCGGCCCACGAGGCTTCAAAGCGAGCAATGATGGCCTCCCGCCCCAGGGCGTCGCGGAGCCGCGCGTCGGCGGTGTAGATGTCAGCCAGCCGCTCGGCATCCCTGGAATTGAAGGCATCATACCATTCTGACAGGAGATCCGCTGCCCATGAAGGTGCTCCGCCGTTCGGAGTGGTCTCCAGGGACATATCCGCCACCACTTTCCAGCCGCCAGCGATCTTCCGATACACGGTCATGTATCGGCCGCCAATGCCTCCGGGGCTCTCGAATCCCCCATGTTCGACAGCGAGGTCACCGGAAGCGGCGATATCGTAATGATCCGGCCCCCATGAGCCCTCGTTATTGGGATTGAATGCGTAATTCTTGGCCATAAAGGACTCGACTGCTTCCGGGCCGGAGATAAGCTCCCCCTGCTCCCAAGCAAGGGTGCCTTCCGGGCCAAACAAGCCTGCCACGCCTGCGGCATTCTGTTGGTCGTCAAAGGCCTGCCATTGGTCCGACACGGCTCGGAGGGCGGCTTCTTCTTCCGCCAGATCCACCGGGGAGCCCCCCGTCGGGGGTCCACATCCGGAAAAAACGATCAGACCGGCGGGGATCAAGATCGAAAGACCTGCTCTGGTGAATTGATGAAAGAACATGGTTGACTCCTCGTTATTCGGTTGAGCTGGGCCTAATCTATCTCAATCCCGGTGAGGTTCCCTACCCGACCCCTTTCCACCTGGGCCCCCTGCCAGATGAAATAGATGACCGGTACGACGACCAGTGTGAGGACGGTCGCGGACACCATCCCGCCCACCATGGGGGCGGCGATCCTCTTCATGACGCTTGCTCCGGTGCCCGATCCCCAGAGGATGGGCAAGAGCCCCACGATGATCGTGGTGACGGTCATCACCTTGGGCCGGACCCTCATCACCGCTCCCTCCATCACGGCGTCATGAAGCCCCTCCAGGCTGATCCTACCTCGGCGAATCCGGTCGTCCCAGGCGTGGTTGAGGTAGAGGAGCATGATGACGGCTGTTTCGGCGGCGACCCCGGCCAGGGCGATGAACCCGACCCCCGTGGCCACCGACCAGTTGTAGCCCAGGAAGAACATGATCAGGATGCCACCTACGAGGGCGAAAGGGAGGGAGCCCATCACGATGAGGGTTTCGCCTACCCTGCCGAAATTCAGGAAGAGGAGGATGAAGATCAAAAGCAGGGTGGCGGGCACCACCAGGGCCAAACGAGCCCGGGCTCTCTCCATGAACTCATGCTGTCCGGACCATTCGAGCGTGTATCCCGGGGGAAGGGTGACCATGGCGTCCACCATGTCTTGTGCCGCCCGTACATACCCACCGATGTCATCGGAATCAACGTCCACGAATACCCAGACGGTCGGGAAGGCCCCCTCGGTTTTGATGGACATGGGGCCGTCGGCGATCTCGATGGTGGCGATCTGACCCAGAGGAATCTGCGTTGCTCCACCCGGGTCCATGGCCGATGGCATGCCGTTCCCGACCCCGGTGCCTGCCGTCTGTCTGACCGGCACAAGGATTTCCGAGATCCTCTCCGGTCGGTCCCGCAGTTCTTGCGGGTAGCGTACCCTCACCCCGTATCTCTCTCGCCCCTCTACCGTCTGTGTGATCTCCATTCCGCCAACAGCCGAGGCGATGACCATGTTCGCATCGCGGACGTTCACGCCGTAGCGGGCAGCGGCGCCCCGGTCGAGTTTGATGTTGAGGTATCGTCCCCCCAACGGCCGCTCCGACACGGCCGACCGAGTGCCGGGCACCATAGCCACGGCATTCTCCACCTCCCTACCCAGTCGTCCCAACTCAGCCAGATCGGGCCCGAAGATCTTGATCCCAACGGGGGTTCGGATTCCGGTGGCGAGCATGTCGATCCGGCCTTTGATGGGCATGGTCCAGGAATTCGGGATGCCCGGGAATCGGATGGCTTCGTCCATCTCCTGGATCAAACCGTCCCAGGTCAGACCTTCCCGCCAATCCTCCTCCGGCTTAAGGACGATGGTGGTCTCGAACATGGCCAGGGGTGCCGGGTCCGTTGCCGTGTTGGCCCTGCCGGCCTTCCCGAAAACGGATTCCACTTCAGGAAAAGTCGCCAGGATGCTGTCCTGCTTCCGCATGGCTTCATGGGCCGTACGAACGCTTATCCCCGGAAGGGTCATGGGCATGTACATCATGGACCCCTCGTTCAGGGGCGGCATGAACTCGGAGCCGATGCGCTGAAGGGGGATCATGCTGAGGATGACCACGGCGAGGGTCACTCCGAGTACGGGCCACCGCCAGCGGAGGGCGAACTCCAACACAGGCTTGTACACCCAGACCAGGAATCGATAGACCGGGTTTTTCTCCTCCGCCGTGAGGGTGCCTCGCACGAAGAGCCCCATGGTCACTGGAACCATCGTGAGAGCCAGAAGGCTCGCTCCCCCCATAGCCAACGTTTTCGTCCAGGCCAGAGGTTTGAAGAGCCGTCCCTCCTGGGCCTCCAGGGCGAAGACCGGAAGGAACGACACCGTAATGATGAGGAGGCTGAAGAAGAGGGCTGGCCCGACCTCTTTCGAAGCCCGGAGGACGATACTCCATCGTTCTCCGGAGCTGAGCAGTGAGGTAGGGAATCGCCCCTCGGGTATGCCAAACCCCGGGTCCCCCGGTCCCGCCCTTCGGCACTTTTCCCCGATCTCCCTCTCGAGGTGTTTGTGCATGTTCTCGATCATGACGATGGCGGCGTCGACCATGGCGCCAATGGCGATGGCGATTCCCCCGAGGCTCATGATGTCGGCGTTGATCCCCAGAAAGCGCATGGCGATGAACGCCATGAGGATCCCCAGCGGGAGGGTGAGAATCACGACCAGCGCGCTTCGGACGTGAAAAAGGAAAACCAGGCACACGAGAGCCACGACGATGGACTCCTCGATGAGCTTCTCACGAAGGGTGTCGATGGCTCGGAGGATCAGCTCGGACCGATCGTATACGGGTTTTAGGGTCACGCCCTCAGGAAGGCCGGCCTGGATTTCGGCGATCTTCTCTTTGACCAGGCCGATGGTGGCGAGGGCGTTTTCTCCAAACCTCATGACGACGATGCCGCCCACCACGTCCCCTCTCCCGTCGAGATCGGCCACCCCCCGCCTGACCTCGGGGGCGAGTTGGACATTCGCCACGTCGGCGATACGGATGGGTGCCCCTGTCTCCGAGGCGGCCAGTACCACCGACTCGATGTCGCCCAGGCCCTCGATATAGCCCAGTCCCCGGACCATGTATTCCCGGTCCGCCATCTCCAGTACCATGGCCCCCACGTCCTGGTTGGCGGACCGAATGGCTTCCATGACCTGGTGGACTGAGACGCCAAAGCCTCTGAGACGATCAGGGTCGAGCGTGACCTCATAGGCCCGCTCGAATCCCCCCACCGAAGCCACCTCGCTGACTCCCGGGACCGAGGTCAGCTGGTACCGGAGGAACCAATCCTGGATAGATCTCAGGTCGGCCAGGGAGTGGGTCCCCGAGTTGTCTTCCAGGACGTACTGGTACACCCACCCAAGTCCTGTGGCATCGGGCCCCAGAGCCATTTCGGCACCCTCGGGAAGTCGGCTCTGAATCCCCGACAGGTACTCCAGAACCCGGCTGCGGGCCCAGTAGATGTCCGTTCCGTCTTCGAAGATGATGTAGACGAAGGAGACCCCGAAGAATGAGTATCCCCGGACTGTTTGGGCGCCGGGGACCTTCAGCATCTCGGAAGCGATAGGATAGGTGACCTGGTCTTCCACCAACTGGGGGGCTTGGCCCTGGTAGTCCGTCTGGATGATGACCTGGACATCGGAGAGATCCGGGATGGCCTCCAACGGTGTTCTGATCATGGCCAGGATCCCGGCCCCTGCCGTGATCAGGCCCAGGATCAGCACGAGGACCTTATTGCGGACCGACCATTCAATCACCCGTTTCAGCATTATCGGCTCCCGGCCGTGTCAGGGGGCATGACATGGCCGGAGTGGTCCATCTCAGCGCCGGTTGTGTCGGCCGGCGGATCCCCCATCTGGTGCTGGGAATGATCCATGCCCTCATCACCTGCGGGTTCCCCCCCCATATCCATCATCGAGTGGTCCATCCCGGCCATGGCGGCCATGGCGGCGCCCAGATTGGATTCGGCGTCGATGAGGAACGTGGCCGACGCCGCGACCACGTGGCCCTCACGCAGGCCCGACAGGACTTGGATCTGATCACCACTACTCAACCCGGTCACTACCTCCATGGGATGCAGCTGCCCGTTGGACATCCGATGGAATACCACCGATCGCTCCCCGGTCTGTAGCACCGCCGAACGGGGGACCAGAAGGGTCTCTTCCATGTTCCCCCCGTGAAGCTCCACCTGGGCATACATCCCCGGCTTGAGCTTGAGGCCGGGGTTGGGAAGCTCGAGGCGGACTCGTCCGGTCCGAGAAGAAGCGGACACCGTGGGGTAGATGTAGGTGACCGAGCCGTGGAACATCTCCCCGGGGTATCCCTCGAAGCTCACCATGGCGTGTTGCCCTTCCCCTACAATGGAGATGTCCTTCTCGAACACCTCCGCGTCCACCCAAACCCGGCCGAGGTCGGCCAGCTGGAACAGGTCCATTCCCGGAGCGATCCGGGCACCCACGACGACGTTTTTCTCCACGACGACTCCTGAAGCCGGAGCCCGGAGGGTCAGGGTTTTGGCAACGGTGCCTCGGTCTTCCAGGGCTTGGATCTCCGCCTCGGGGATGTCCCAGTAGGCCAGCCGGCGACGGGCGGCTGTCAGGAGCTCATCGGCACTCTTCATGGCCCGGTCGCCTCCCCCTGCCTGGGCTTCCTCCAGAAGGCCCTTCGCCAGAAGAAGCTCCTCCTGGGCCGTGACGAGTTCCGGGGAATAGACCTCCATCAGCGGCTGGCCGGCCCGGACATTCGCACCGGTGAAGTCCACGAAGAGCCGCTCCACCCACCCCTTGATCTTCGGGCTCACGGAGCTGAGCCGGGTTTCGTCGTACGTAACGAAGCCCACGGTGTTCACGGTTCGAGGCAGTGACCCGGTGACGACGGTGGCGTAGGTCACGCCGATTCTGGCGGCGGCATCAGCGCTCAAGCTGACCGGCTGGGCTTCGTCGCTGCCCGCCGACATTGCCGAGTGGTCGTGCCCTTCCATGTCCTGATTGGCAGGGACTTCCGAGCCTCCCCGAAGGGAGAAGGCGGCCAATGTCACCGCGGAGAGGATCACGATAGTCAGTGCCAAGAAGACCTGAGAACGCGTTTTCATTGGATCTCCAAAATGAAATCGCCGCTGACCGGGAGGTCGCGGCCGATGGTCTGTTCCAGTTGAGCCACAGCGGAACCGTAGTCCGCGAGAAGGTCGAAGTACTCTCCGTCAAAGCGGTTGACCGCCATTTGGGCATCGACGAGGGCCATGAAGTCCAGAGCTCCCACACGGTAGGAGGCAAGGGAGGACTCCACGCCCGCCCGGGCTTGCGGAAGGATGTCCTCCCTGTACAACCGGAGGAGGTTCCTGGCACGGTCCAACTCGGCCAGGGTCTGGTTTATGCTCGCGTTCACCAATGTCCGTGCCTCCTCCAACCGGACCGCCGCGAGGCTTTCCAGGACGGTCGCCTCTTCCCTGAGCTTTCTCTGCCGCTTCCCGGCGTAGAGGGGGACGCTGAACCCGACCGAAGCGCCTCCCATGTTGGTGGGGTCGCCTTCCATGCGACCCAGGGCGTAGTGGAGTCCCACCGTGAGGTCCGGCCAGATGGCTTTCTCGGCAAGCCGGCGGTTGGAGGTCGCTCGCTCGGCGGCCAGCTCCATTCCCTGCAGTGCCGGTCGGGTTTCAAACGCCCATTCGGTGAGTGCAGCCAGAGATGGAAGGTCGGCGGGTAGATTCGGCAGTTCGGGGGAAGGGAGTGGTGTGTCGGCCGATTGGTTCACCACGGCGTTCAGCTTGGACTCGGCTCCCCTCCTCAGAGCCGAGAGGCGCTCAATGTCGGCCTCCATCCTGGCAGCGGCCACTCCGGCTCTCAAAACATCGGCTTGGGGGCCGGTACCTGCTCCATATCTCGAGAGGGCCACGGTTTCGAAATCCTCGAGAAGAGACAGGGTCTCCCGGAGGACCTCGATTCCGCGGTCGATTCGGTAGAGTTCGTAGAACCCGACCGCGGCTTCGGTCCGTACGCCCCACCAGGTCTCCTCGGCCAGCACTGAGTCGATCGCCGTGGACTGTTTGGCGATTTCGTCTCGCACCGACCGTTTTCCGGCAAGGGGGAACCGCTGGGCCAGTTGGAAGGACGGGGCCATGGACGCGGGCATCGTGGCTGAGAACTCCGGGAGAGCCAGGTTCGCGACGCCGACCATGAACGTGGGATCGGGCAGCAATCCGGCCTCGGACTCCCGGGTTCTGGTTGCGTCCACCTGGAGGGCGGCCGCTCGTAGCCCCGGGCTCCGCTCTCGGACAAGCGCGAGGAGGCTTCCGAGGTGGAGCTTCGCCTCTTCGACGTCGGACTCCGGGGTTTCAGAGGACTGAGGGGTACGCGGTGGCCGGCCCTGCGCACCCAAAGGCTGGTGGATAGGCAGGACGACGAGAAAGAAGGCGGCCAGGCCGGCCGCCAGCATGGTGTTCTCCTTCATGACCCTCGACCCCGGAGGAAGGGAGAATGGAATTTCTAGGCTAGCCCAAGAAGGGTAGGGTTTGCTGGGTGAAGTGAGGATGAAGAGAGTATGAAGAAGTCTTAATCTTATTTAGGGGATCGGGCCGCGTCCCCAACCGCCGCGTGCGGCAGGCTTGCACGGAATAGGGCTCCACCTTCTGGCCGATTCTCGGCTTTGATCGATCCATGGTGGAGCTCCACGATGGCCTGAGCGATGGCGAGCCCAAGGCCCGTGCCGGATTCGAGCTCCCCAGGGGTCCGGGATTCGTCGGTCCGGTAGAATCGTTCGAATATCTTTTTCAGCTCATCCTCCGGGATTCCCGGGCCCTGGTCGGCGATCTCCACCAGAGTGGCGCCATCGGTTCGAACGAGATGAACCTCCACCCGGCCACCCTGGGGTGAGAACTTCACTGCGTTTCCGAGAAGGTTCCAAACGACGCGGTCGAAAAGATCTGGATCCACACTCGCCTCGACGGGAGAGCCCCCTGGACCCAAAAGCTCGATCCCCTTCTCCTGGGCTTCGTTGGATAACCTGGACACGGTCCGGTTGATTCGGTCCACCAGATCGACCTTCCGGAAGTGGGGCTTCAGTACCCCTGCCTCCGACCGGGTGAGGGTGAGGAGGTCCTCTGCCAACCGTGATAGGCGCTCCGACTCTTCCAGAGCGCTGTCCAGGACTTTCACGTACTCCTCGGCGGTCCGATCCCGCCTGAGGGCGACCTCGATCTCCCCTCGGAGTGCGGTCAGCGGCGTCCGAAGCTCATGGCTGGCATCAGCGGCGAATCTCTTTTGGGTTTCCAGGGCAGCGCTGAGACGGCCCAACATGTCGTTCAACCCCTGGACCAGGCGTTGATACTCCAGGGTGTCGGCGTAGGCGTCGATCTTTCGGCTGGGTCCCCCTCGGGCGATGCCCTCGGCCTGGTCGATGATGCGGTCCACAGGCCTCACTACCTTGCCCGCCAACCACCACGATCCGGCAAAAGTACTTGCACCTATGGTCCCGAGGATGCCGAGAAGGAGAAGGCCGACGCTCTTGAGCATCCGGTTCCTCTCCTCCATGGGTGCCGCGACCTGGAGGACATGCCGGGTGTGAAGCTCCCCCAATCTCTCCAGTGGGTAGTACAAGGCTCGGATCGGTCTCCCCTGGAAGGTGCCCCGAGTCCAAACCAATTCGTCTGATGCCGCCCGTCCCAGCGCGGCAGAGTCGAGAGGCAGGTCATCGGTGATGTAGCGCCCCCGTACCAGGCTCTCACCGTCGGCGCTCCAGATCTGGGCGTAACGGTTCAGCTCTCGTACGGAGGCGGCCTCTTCGGGCGTAAGCTCCCACTCGGGGAATCGCATCGTCCCCGTAGGATCGTCCGTCACCGCAGCCGCCTGGATCGTGGCGACGTTCAGGAGCGAAGCGTCCAGCTGGCGGTCCAGCCCCTGCCGGAGGCTCAAGTAGCTCAGAACGGCTACCGCCCCCACCGCCGCGATCACGGCGGCCGTCACCCGGACGCCGAGCAGGACACGAAAAGACCGCATCTTCGAGCTCATGCCGGTTCTTTTTCGCTCAGGATGTATCCCACTCCCCGAACTGTGTGAAGCAGCGGCTTATCGCCGTCCGATCGGAGCTTCTGCCGAAGCTTCGCCACATGGACATCCACCACGTTGCTCATGGGATCGAAACGCAGATCCCAGACCTTCTCCAGAAGAAGGGTTCGGCGCACCACTGCTTCCGGGTGTAGAAGGAAGTGTTCCAGCAATTGAAACTCCTTCGCTGTCAGCTTCAGGTCCCGGCTCCCTCGGTACGCGACATGTTGGATCCGATCCATCTCCACGTCTGCGTATCTGAGCCGCTCCGACCTGTGAGATCCACCCCTGCGGATCAGCGCTCGCACTCGTGCCAGAAGGACTTCGAAGCTGAAGGGCTTCGTCAGATAGTCGTCGGCTCCCGAGTCCAATCCGCGAACGATGTCTTCGGCCGTGTCCCGAGCGGTGAGCATGAGGATCGGGACCACGGACCCCTCTCTCCGTAGCTCTCGGAGGATCTCCATTCCGGTCTTACCGGGCAGCATCAGATCCAAAACCAGGAGGTCGTAATCGTGGACATGAGCCATGAGGGCTCCTTCCGTGCCGTCATGAGCCACATCCACCGAATAGCCATCCTCCCTGAGCCCCTGCTCCAGGAAGCTGGCGACCTTCTTGTCGTCCTCCACCACGAGGATGCGCATGGATGGGAGCCTCCCGTCGCTGGGGAAGGGTGAGCGCAACCTGAATTTGCAGGTCCTCCGGGTGTTCACACCACTGGTAACCAAAGGGTCCAAACGGGGTAGTCGGGAGAACCTTGATCGCAACTTTCAATCTTGGAGTCGGAAGAAATGATGGGTCGTAGAAGAGCGGGAGTGTTCTCCGCAGGTTTGAGCCTTGCCTTGGTCACGTTTGTCGCCGCTTGTGCTGGAGAGCCGGCCGCCCAGGCGGGCTATTTGGACATTTCTGTCGAGCAGCTTCGGGAGATGATGAACGAGGAGGATCTCACTCTGGTCAACGTTCACATCCCATTCGAGGGCGACATTCCAGGCACCGATGAGAGCATCAAGTTCGATGAGATCGCGTCCCACCTGGACCTCCTCCCCGAGGATAGAGATGCGAAGATCGTGCTCTATTGCCGCAGCGGAAGAATGAGCGAGGAGGCCGGAAGCACCTTGGCGGACCTCGGCTTCACCAACGTGTTCAACCTCGAAGGTGGATTCCGAGCCTGGGCAGCGGCGGGGTATGAGCTGGAGGGGGTCTCCTAGCAGGGAAGCCCACCCCAGCACTTGAGAACCTGCGGCGCAGGCCAGACATTAGCCCCTCATCCCATACTCCAGCATGGGGGGTCCTATGCCCGGACTCGGAAGCGGACCGGTTCTCTCTTCCCTTCGCGAGCCGCTTCGTGCAGTTGGCAGCGTGGTTCTACCATCTCCGGATGCTCTGGACGAGGAAGGGTGGGCTGAAGCGGAGCGAATCATCGAGAGAGCTCTTGCCCCCAAACCCGCCGGGGTGAGGCTTCAGCTCCGCCTTTTCCTCAGGGTGTTGAACGCCCTTCCCCTGGTCACGACCGGACGCACGTTCGCGGCACTTCCATTGGACCGGAGGGCCGCTTTCCTCCAACGCCTGCACAGCTCTCCCGTACTGCCTTTGCGCCGGGGGCTTTGGGGGGTCCGAACCCTTCTTTTCATGGGCTACTACAACCAACCTCGGATCCGGGAAGCGATCGGGTACTCCGCAAGCCCCTGGGGGTGGACGGCCCATTTCGGGAAGGAGTTGGAGGGGGAGAAACACCCAGAAAACGGGCCGGAAAGTAGGGAGGAGGCCGACGCATGAACACCGTCACCGCGGACGTGGTGGTTGTGGGCTCCGGGGCCGGCGGCGGGACGGTGGCGAAGGAGCTGGTGCCGCTGGTCCAGTCGGGCAAGCGGGTCCTGGTACTTGAAAGAGGCCCCCGGTTTCGGGATGAGGAGTTCGATGGGCGGGAATTGGAGATGGCCGAAGGGCTGTACCTGGATAGTGGGGGGTTCCTCACTTCCGACGGTGCCATGACCCTGGCGGTGGGCCAAGCCTACGGCGGGTCGACCGTGACGTACACCGGAACTTCCATGTACCCTCCGGATCGGATCATCGAAGCATGGAACGTCCCGGGCTTGAGGCATGACGACCTGATGGAACGGGCCCGAAAGTATGTCCGGGAGAACAACGTTCATCTGCTGCCGGAAAAGGAGATCAACGACAACAACCGCCTCTTTTTCGAGGGCGCCAGGGCCGCCGGGTTTTCTCCCGAACAGTTCCCGGTGAACGTGAAGGGCTGTTTGGGATCCAGCCTCTGCAACCTGGGATGTCCCAACGGCGCCAAGCAGGGCACGCACAAGGTCCAGCTGCCGGAGGCCGAAGCCGGGGGCGTGGAGGTCGTGACCCGGGCCGACGTCCTGGAAGTGGGTGATCGCCGGTTGAAGGTGCGGGTTCGTCCGAAGGCTTCGGAAGCCATGGGTACCCCGTCTGAATGGGAGCCCGGCGACTATCTCGTAAAAGCGGATGTTGTGGTTCTCGCCGGGGGGGTTCTGGGTACTCCACCCCTGCTGTTCCACAGCGGGTTCGACTCACACCTGCCAAGGTTGGGACAGGGCTTCACTTGTCACCCGGCTTTCATCCTCGTTGGCGAGCACGCGGAGGAGATCACCAATGACGTCGGGCATCCCAAGAGTTTTTTCGTGGATCGCGGGGAGGAAGAGGGGTACGTCCTTGAAACGTGCATGTACTTCCCGTTCGTCACGGCAAAGAACCTGACGGGTTTCGGGACCGACCACGCGGTGTTCATGGATGCCTATCCCCGGCTCCAGATGATCTTGGTTCTGGCGTGCGACCGGGCGATCCTCCAGAACCGTGTGGTCGCAGACAGGGCCGGGAACCCCATCGTCCACTACCGGTTCACGAAGGCGGTGAAGGAGTCGCTGGCCGCGGCAACTAGAGCAGCCGCCAGGATCTTCTTCGCCTCGGGTGCAGTCCGGGTCCATGCGCCCTTGGCCGATCCCCCCAGGTTGGAGAAAAGGGAGGCGGACCGCATCGATTCACGGGTCCTCGCCAAACACTTTCTCCCGGGGTCCGTATCCGTTTCCGCGGCCCATCTGATGGGTGGGGCGGGAATGGGGGTTTCCATCGAGGATTCCGTGACGGACTCCTGGGGCAAGGTCCACGGTTATCCGTGGCTCAGGGTGGCCGATGCCAGCCTCTTCCCCGACGCCCTGGAGATCAACCCGTACCTGACGATCATGGCGCTGGCCGACCGGGTCGCCGAGGGAGTCCTGGAGACTTACTCGTGAAGAGGACCGGCGCGGCCGTCGTGGTCCAGGCCCTGGAAGATGAGGGGGTCCCATTCACCTTCGGGATTCCCGGGACCCACAACATCGAGCTCTACGACGCCCTGGCCGAGTCCGAATCGGTTCATGCGGTTCTTGTAACCGACGAACAGAGCGCTTCGTTCATGGCGGATGGCCTATGGCGAGCCTCTGGGCACTTGGGGTGCGTGAATGTTGTCCCCGGTGCGGGCCTCACCCATGCCCTGTCGGGTATTGCCGAGGCCTTCATGGACCATGTTCCCCTCCTCGTCCTGGGGTGTGGGATTCGACGTGATACTGGCCGGGCCTTCCAGCTTCACGACGTGGACCAGCAGGCCTTGGTTGGGCCCCTGGTGAAAGCCAGTTATCTGGTGGAGAAGGCCGAGGACCTGTACAGCACGGTGAGGACGGCCTGCCGGACAGCCCGGGATGGGGTCCCTGGGCCGGTGTTCGTGGAGGTGCCGGCCAACCTCTATCTGGTGGCGGAATCAGGGGTTGGTTCGGAGCCGGCAGCCGGGGGCGCGGAGGTCACTGCGGAGGGTGACGGCGCTGACCGTCCGTCGGAAAGCGGGACGGAGTCTGAGGCCACAACCCCGGATCTCGCCGGCGGCGTTGCCGCGGTGGCGAAGACGCTCTGGGGAGCCCGGCGCCCCCTCCTCTACGTCGGTGCCGGGGCGGCAGGAGCAACGGCAGAGGTGCTCAGGCTGGCCGAGCTTCTTGAAGCTCCTGTTTCCACCACCTTCCAGGGCAAAGGCGTCTTTCCAGAAACCCACCCCCTCTTCCTATGGCCTGGTTTTGGTGAGGCCGCCCCGAAGTTTGTCCGGAGGGTGGCCCAGAGCTGCGATATGGTATTGGCCGTCGGATGCCGGTTCGCCGAGGTGGGGACCGGCTCCTATGGCCTGACAATGCCTGGCCCCCTCCTTCATGTCGATTTGGATCCGGAGGTTTTTCAGAAGAATTACCCGGCGGAAGTCACGGTCGAGGCCGATGCTCGTGAGTTTCTCCTGGCCCTCTTGGCCAAGTTGGAAGACCGTGGCGAAATCGGGGGGCAGCGCGGTGAGGCGGAAAAAGCCCCCGATCAGGAGCTGAGGCGGACGATCCGGGTCGGGCATGAATCTGTCTGGAAAGATTTGCTCCGAACCGTCGGGGGTCCGAGGGTGACTCCAGCCCTCCTTCTCAAGAGCCTCCAGGAGCGTCTGGGTGCCGACGCCATCTACACCACCGATAGTGGGAACGGGACCTTCCTGGCCATGGAGTGCCTGAGGTTGGACGGCCCTGGGAAGTTTCTTGCGCCGGTGGACTTCTCCTGCATGGGCTACTCGGTCCCAGCCGCCATCGGGGCGAAGCTCGGTGAACCCGACTTCCCGACAGTGGCCTTGGCGGGCGACGGGGCTTTCCTCATGACCGGCCTGGAGTTGTTGACGGCCGTCCAGGCCGAGATCGGCGTGATCGTGATGGTCCTGAGAGACAGGGAGCTGGCCCAGATCGCCCAGTTCCAGGACACGGCTCTCAGCCGGAAGGTGGCCAGCAGTGTGGCGGACTACGATCTGAAGAGCCTGGCTGCCGGGATGGGGGTGGCCTTCCTCGATCTCCCGTCCGACGATGAGATCCCGGGAGTGATCGACAAAGCCATGGCGGTTTCGGAGTCGGGCCAACCCGTGCTGGTGGACGTGGCCATCGACTACACGCGGAAGACGTTCTTCACCGAGGGAGTGGTAAAGACGAACCTCCTCCGACTTCCCCTGAAAGACCAGGTCCGGTTTGTCGGCAGAGCCATCAAGCGGCGGCTTTTGGGATGAACTAGATGAGGCCGGCGACCTGCAACGGGCCGGCGAGTCACCGCCGGTTCATCACACGTTGAATCGAACGCACACGAGGTCTGCGTCAGAGACGACGTAGTCTTTCCCCTCCACCTGCAGGAGGCCCGCCTCCTTCACGGCCTGTTCCGATCCGTGGTCCATGAAAACCGGGAAGGGGATCACCTCGGCCCGGATGAACCCGCGCTCGAGGTCGGAGTGGATTTTTCCAGCCGCCTTCCGTGCCGGGGTTCCCCGGCGAATGGTCCAGGCCCTTACCTCGTCTTCTCCCACCGTGAAGAAAGAAATCAGGTCTACCAGCCCATAGGCGGTCCGGATAAAGCGGGAGAGGGCCGGGTCGGCCAGGCCCAGGTCTTCCAGAAACGCCCTTTGGTCTTCGGGATCCAGGTCGGCAATCTCTGCTTCGACACTGGCCGAAAGAGACATGCCAGCGGCTTTGATGGCCTCGATCCGATCGGTGAGGTCCGGGGGTATCTCCTCCCCGGCCTTTTCCTCTTCCCGGTTGATTGCCACCAGGAGAGGTTTGTCGGTGAGGAACCCATAGCCGGCAAGGGCCGCACGGTCCAACTCTTCCTCCGGCACCGCCCTGAGAGGGAGTTCTTTCTCCAGCGTGGCCTTCATTCTCTCGAACGCCGCGATCTCTTGAGCTGAAGCCTGTTCCTTCCGTGCCCGCTCCAGGCGGCGTTCCACGATATCCAGATCGGCCAAAACACATTCGGTATGAAATGCCACCACATCGCCAGTGGGATCCGGGTCGGTATCCAGGGCCGGGTTCGGGAAGTCCCGCACGACCAGACAAAGAGCTTCCTGATCCCTGATTTGCTGCAGTGTTCGTTGGGAAAGGCCGGTTTTCTCTGCTCCGTGCTCGCCAGGAATATCCGCGAAACTCATCTCGGCATAGGTGGTCTTTTTGGGGGAGAAGATCTCCGAGAGTCGATCGATCCGGTCATCCGGAACCGTGGCCCTGCCCAGCCGCACGTCCCCACCAAAACCCACGGGTGCGTCCAGCCCCGTGAGAGAGTTGAAGACCGTTGTCTTTCCTGATCCTGCGAAACCCACCAGACCGATTTTCATTGTCGCGTCTCTTTATCCCGAACCGGCTTTCAGACTGACCGGATCCCACACTCAAAAAAATCCCACGCCGGTCCTGTTGGCGTGGGTGATTTCGCCTGCCTGATCAAGCATGACGTTTGCCACGAGGAACAAAGTTAATCGAAGTGTTTAACGGTGGAAGTCCCAACCGCGTCGAACTGGAGCTTGGCGCGGCGCCGATCACCTATCGTTGAGGGTCCCAATGAACCAGAAGATGATTGCCTTGACCATGGTCCTGGCTTTTTCCGGCCCTTTGGCCTATCCGCCCTCGGCCCTCTCGGCCCAGGGAGGCCCGCCGCCCCAGGAAGGTCGGTCCAGCAGTTTTTTGGTGGGCCTCACTGCAGGTGCCGGTGCGGTGGACAACAAACGCCGGGAGGATGCCTGGGATTTCGGGCCCGTCTTCGGGGGCAGGTTTGGGTGGTCCCGAGGGGGGTCGGCGGTACTCCTGACGGTCGATGCCCAGCCCTTCCGGGCCGGACGAACCAACCAGGCAGGGGATTTCCGGGCAGTCTACATCTTACCGACTTATGCTGTCGGCTCTCCTGGCCGAAGGCTCGCTATCGGCCTCGGCATGGGGGTTTTCGACCTGACGTCCGAATTCGGGGAGGATAACCGAAAAGTCGGGTTCGTGCCCAGCCTATCCGGGTCGACCCGGGTGTCGCGAAGCATATCTGTTGAGGTGGGGTGGAAGAGGATCCGAAACGTGGAGGGGATCAAGGCGAATCTCTTTACGCTCCAGCTTGTCCAGCTCTGGAGGTTTTGAGCCGGCCCTCAGGTAAACGGCCCCGACCTCACCCCATCTCCCTGACTCGGACTTCGATCCCTTCCACGCCGGCAAGGAGCTTTTCCAGCTCCTCGGGATCGGTTTGGCCGAAGTGGTACGGATAGAGGATCTTCGGCTGAAAGGCCCTTGCCGCATCGGCCACCATCTCAGGCGTCATGGTATAGGGCAGGTTCATGGGTAGAAAAGCCACGTCGATGTCCTGAAGGGCCTTCATCTCCGGGGTATCCTCCGTATCCCCTGCCACATAAACCCGGACGTCGCCGAAGGTGATGATGTACCCGTTTCCATTCCCCTTGATGTGGTAGGGGGTCCCATCCGACCGTAGGCTTGTGATGTTGTAGGCCGGGACCGCTTCCACCTGGAACCCGGCGACGGTCGTTGCGTCACCGTTTTCCATGGTCCTGGCTCCCTCCAATCTCCCCTCACACGACCGGGAGACCACGACTTCGGTGCCGTCTTTGGAGATCTCCGCCACGGCTGCTGCGTCCAGGTGGTCCCCGTGCTCATGGGTGATGAGGATCAGATCCGCGTCCGGGAGGGCGGTGTAGTCGGCTTCCCTGCCCACCGGATCGACATGGATCACGTTCTCACCGAGGGTGAACATGAGGGTTCCATGACCAATGAATGCGATTGTCAGGTCTCCAGCTGATGTAGGGATCACGTCCTTCTGGACCTCGTCCTGGGCAGCCAGAGGGGAGGCCGAGACGGCGGCCATGAGCGCCAACGGCAGGAACAGCCTGCGCGTTTTCATTATCCCTCCCATGCTTCGATGAATCGGCTTCCGCCCTCGGCCCGGGCAATGATCTCCTCGATGATGGCACGGAGCTGGTCGTAGGGTAGGGTCCCGATGACCATACGCCCGTTGATGATCATGGTCGGCGTGGAGCGGATGCCGTAGGAAAACTCCTCCGCCGTCTTCTCGTATTCCTTCCCAGTCTGGATCAGTTCCTGTACTCGGCCTTGGGTGGCTGGATCGGTCATCCCTGCCGAAACGCCGAACTGCTCTCCCAATTGTTGGATCCATTCGACCCGCTCGGCGCCCCGGGGCGGTGGCCAATTCCCCCAGACGTGGTCGTAGATCTCCTTGAACTTCCCAGGGTCATGTGCAGCCAAGTAGTGGATGTTGCAGGCCTCGGGATGAAGGTCCTTTTCCACTACGTCGTTGCAGAGGGCCTCCAAGGGGAAAGGCTGGAAGACCACGTTCATCTTCCCGGGGAACTCCTCTGCAAGCTGCCCGATCTGATCAGCGAGCCTTTTACAGTCAGGGCAGAGAAGGTCCGCATACTCGACGATCTGGACCGGGGCCTCGCTGAACTCCTCCGTCGAACGGATGGCCCAGGTTTCGGAGAGGATGCTGGGCGGTCCCACGTCGGGAAGGCTGAAGTATTGTTCGATGATGCGGGCCTGTACGCCTCCGGTTTGGGCATCGGCTTTGGCCTCATGGAAGTGGGCGAACCCGAATGCGCCCACCAAGGTCACGACGGCGAACGTCAGAAGGTGCAGGATCGATGGCCGCGCCCACTTTCCGAAGAACCCCTGTGCGCCCCCATCGATTCCGTATTTCCAGAAAAGGAGAAAACTGATGATCGAAAAAAGGTAGAAACCGCTGCACAGCAAGCAGAGGCTTCCCAGGACAAAGACGGAGTAGGACAGGAGGGTCAGAACCCCGATCACGTTGAGGAGCGAAATGCTCTTGTTGCTCCGCTCGAACCTGGGAGAGGGGAACAGGGTGCCGAGGAGGACCAGCGATCCTACCACCACCCCGAAGAACCCCAGGGGCACACCGCCAATCTGGGAGATCTCCGAGAACGCCGAGCTGTCACAGTTGAAGAAGGCGTTGATGTCGCAGAACGACCCCTCGAAGATCGTTTCGGGGAAGTTGGCTGCGAAGTAGTGGTCTATGGTCATGACGGAGGCCACGATCATCCCGAGCCCAGAGACAAAACTCAGGATCCGAGGGACAGTGACTCCGTTTAGGGTCAGGGACCGCTCCATGAGGAACTCCGTTTGAGAAAGGCCGGTATTCAAACCACCATGACTACGGGGGTTTCCCCTCCCGGGCAAGATGACCGGATGTGGCCTGCTCCGCCCTTACTTGTACTTGACGGAGCAGCCGTACGGTTGGGTGGTGGGTTGGCTCACGGGATTACCAGACATAGCCTCGGACATAGCCTGGACCAGGTAGTTCTGGGCTCCGTCTATGTCCGACAGGCGGGAAGAGGGGCGGTCATCGATGGCGCCGTTGTAGAGAAGGACTCCCCCAGGATCGATCAGATACATCTGTGGAGTAGTTCTGGCCCCAAAGGCTCGACCCACAACTCCCTCGGGGTCGAGAAGGACCGCGGCTGCCTGGTTCCCGTTCGTTTCGTTCATGGCGCCCATCTCGGCAGCTTCGTAGTACCCTTGCTCGCCCGGTGCCGAAGAGACGACGGAAAGCCAGACCACTCCCTTTCGGCCGTATTCGGCCTGGAGTTTCTGCATGTTCCCGCTTCCGTAGTGCTTCTGCACGAACGGGCAGCCGTAGTTCAGCCATTCGAGGACCACCCATTTTCCCGCGTAGTCCGAGAGGCTGTG
The DNA here is from genome assembly GCA_013043565.1 of Gemmatimonadota bacterium. GTDB lineage: Bacteria > Gemmatimonadota > Gemmatimonadetes > Longimicrobiales > Gaopeijiaceae > JABDNZ01. Next base: position 25,987 of record JABDNZ010000488.1, read on the forward strand.
TTCCCGCCCGTCGGTGTCGGGAAGGGTAAAGGTCGGGGAAGGTGCACCGATCTCAGGGTCCTGCAACTGGCCGGAGAGATCCGAAGCCGGGGCCAGCATGGGAAGACCAAAAAGCAAAAGGGCCGCAACAACTCGCATCGGAGTTTTCCTATTCGTTGACACGGGGGTCGAACCGTGCAGCTGTACTCTCGACTCCGGATCGAAGGTGAGAACCGATTTTCACGGAGAGAGAACCTCTTCCAGGGCATCCAACACGATCTGTGCCGTGAGAATGGCTGGGAGCAGGTTGGGTTCCGAACCCGATTCCCCTCGATAGAGGACATACACCGGGACCCCGGTTCGCCCCAGGGCTTCGAGGGCTTCGGTGATCTCCGGATCGTACCGGGTCCAGTCCGCTTTGAAAAGCGCGACGTTCCGGTCCTCGAAAGCCTGCTGAACAGCATCGGTATTCAGGACGACCCGCTCGTTCACCTGGCACGTTAGGCACCACGCGGCGGTGAAGTCCAAGAAGACCGGCGTGCCCTGAGCCAGCGTGCGATCCACCTCGGCCTGGGAGAAAGGAGCCCACCCTTCCGTTACAGCCATCAGGGGAGCCTCCTGGGCCGCGCCCCGAGCGACCAAAGCAATGGCGGCGGTCCACATTACAAGTGAGAGCGCCCTGGCGATCACACCGCTCCTTTTGTCGGTTCTCTGCCACCGTCCCACCATCCATCCGGCTGATGTCACAAAGAGGAGGGCCGACAACAGATAGGTGGCCCCACCGATGCCCGTCTGTTGACCAAATACCCAGATCAGCCAGATGACCGTGGCGAACATGGGGAAAGCCATGACATGCCGCAGGGTTTCCATCCACGGGCCGGGTTTCGGCAGTTTCTCCAGGAGCCCAGGGGCCAGCGACAAGACCAGATACGGAAGCGCCATCCCGATTCCCAGGAATCCGAAGATCAGGAGGGTTTCCGGGACTGAACGAGTTAACGCAAAACCGAGAGCGGCTCCCATGAACGGAGCGGTGCAGGGGGTGGCGATGATCGTGGCCAGGACCCCGGAAGCCAGGGATTCACTGTAGCTGCCTGATTCGCCCACCTTGCCGCCGAGGCGGGTCAGGGTAGCTCCGACCTCGAAGAGGCCCATCAGGTTCAGGCCGATGGCGAAAAAGAGAGCAGCCATGAAGGCCACGAAGGCCGGGGATTGGAGTTGGAATCCCCATCCCAACTGGTTTCCTCCGGCCCGAAGAATGATCAGGACCCCGGCCAGGACCAAGAACGCCAAAACCACACCCAGGGCGAACAGGAGGCCCTGATTCCTGACCTGACCTCGGTCCTCCCCGCCCTGACTGGCGGCGCCGAGGATCTTCAGCGAGAGGATGGGGAATACGCAGGGCATGAGGTTCAGCAGGATCCCGCCCAGGAATGCGAAGACCAGGGCGAGGGTCAGCGTGAACCCGTCAGCCCCGGGAGCTAGGGTCGCCCCGGAGGATTCCGTGGCATTCCCGGCCGTAGGGTCGGCCTCCGACCCGGCTTCCTGGACAGGGGGGGCGCCTTCCACGGCGGCTTCGACGAGGAGACCTGGCACCATTCCATCCCCGCTCCAACTGCTCCCGTCTTCGGCTTTCAGGATGCCTCGTAAAGTGGTCGCTGTCGCCGTGGAGTAGGTCGAGCGGGTCAACTCCAAGCTCAGGCCGTTCCCTTCGACCGCCATCACCTGAGGCGCGGCCGGCTCCACCACCTCGCCTGCGTACGAGAAGAAGTACACGGAGTCGGGCAGGGAGGCGTTCTCGTCGGCCGACTCGATCGAGAGGCGATATCCCCCCTCCGTCACCTCAGCGCTGGCCGACCAACCAGGGACCGATTTCGGGAGTCGGTCTCGAGCGGTCTGAAACAGGTCTGCCCATTGGCGGTCCAGCTGGGGAGGATCTTCGGAGACCTGAAGCTGCAAGGAGACCTCCGCATAATCGGGATCGCAGAGAGCTTCGCAGATCAGCCAATCAACCTGAGCGGCGAGGGTGATGGCCTCCCCGGGCGTGAGGTCGAACGGAGGAGTGACCTCCACCATGAGAGCCAGCCCGTCCCCGTACACGTAGTCGAGCAGGGGGCCTGCCCGGTACTGGGAGGGAACCGGCCATTGGATCTCCCCGGTTTCCCACCCCGATGGGAGAAACCACTCGATCTCCGTGGGTAGTCCGGTATCCCCCACATTCACGAAGTAGTTGTGCCATCCGGGGTCCATCTCGAATCGGACGGCCACGGTGAAGGGGGTCCCGGGCTGGATGCTGGAGACCTCCGAGACCAGGTATGCGTCGCTATGGGTGCTGTTGAATCCCTGACCAGAGAGGAGGCCCGGGGAACCGGCCAAGGCCAGGACTACAGCCCAGTGAGCGGCCAGGCCGGCCGAGGCTGGCAGGGTAGCCGGGGAAGTGGCCCTTGGCCACTGGAAAAAACGTCTCTTCAAGAAGCGCACCAGCGTCGTAAGCTCCTGATTGAAGTCGGGTTATCAAATCCTGACGGAGAGGAGTGTACTGGAAAACGAGGGGGGATTCCAGGGGACGCGGGAGACGGTTCGCGGTTGGGGTCCGGGGTCAGGTGTCCCGGTGCTCTTCCAGAAAGTCGTCCGCCCCTTCTGGGAGAAGGAGATTGTCGGAGATTTCAGCGATTTCTTCGGCCTGTTTCCATACCGCTTCAAGGGCTTTTAACTCACCCTGAAGGGCTCGCCGCTCCTGTTCTTCATGAAGGGCCATCTCGAGGGCCAGCCTGGACGGCCTGGGCAGCCGATGCACCAGCCCGTAGTGCTTCTCTTTGATGGGCTTCCAGGAACCGTCCCCCACGGGACGGGTCCAGATATTGTCGGCCTCGTCCTTCCGCTCCAGCGAGATCCTCCGAATAAATTCAATGGGGTGCCCGGCGTCCTCGATTTCCCGCACCGCGTCCTGGACGACGCCTTTTCCGGCTCCTCCTCGGTTGATCCCCGTGATGAGGCGGTTAGCGACCTTCACCGCTTCGGCCCCCTCCCACCGCTTGTCCAGCTTACCCCTTTTGATCTCGACCACCCATTCGTCGTCTTCCCCTGCCGAGAGGAGCTTGGCCTTCTCCAAGTCCGGGGCCTTGAGCTTCAAGACCTTCCCGTTCTCATCCTTAAGCCTCACCAGGGTCCGGGAGTTTCTGATGATGTTCACGAAATTCCCGGATTGGCCCAGCAGTGCGCCGGAGAGGACCCCTGTGGCGACCCCGGCGATGGCCACCGTTCCGACCACTGCCCCGACCCCGACCCCGTAGAGGACGGCCTTCTTCCTCCGCCGACCGAACTGGTCCCCGTAGCGCCAGGCCGCGAACTCCGGCCGCAACGGGACGCCGATCCGAACCAGCTCCGTGCCCTCCAGATGTCGAGCCATCCCGATGTTTTCCGATGAGGCCCGCATTCGGGTGCTGTGGAAGAGGATCTCACAGTCTTCGATGGCCTCCCACCGCTCCTCGATGGGAGAGAGGTTCCAGCGCTCGCATTTCCTGCAAACTACCCAGAGTCGGCCTTTGGCGGAGTCGAAGGCCAGACGCCGACCCACGGGGAAGTGCTCCACGATCTGGTTTTCCCCCAGCGGGTGGTGGCAGAACATGCAGGTGGAATACATGACCGGGCGATTTCTCTCAAAGGATCGGCGGGAACCTCGTGTCCCCGCCCGCTTTGATTACGTCCGAAATCTAGCCTGTCTTCAGGGATGCCAGGGAGTCACCCCCGGATCTGGCTCCGCCATATCCAGCCACCCAGGAAGAGTGCCGCTACCAGGAATAGGGGACCGGAAATGGCGATGTACGCCGAAATGTGGAATCTTCCCCATGCCCAGAAGATGTAGAGCAGGCCAGAACCAGCGAACGCCACGGCCCCGATCCATTCCCATCGCCAGGCCAGAAGAAGGATGGCGAGTACCACCATGTTGGGAATGAGATGCATGAACAGGGCGACCAGGGTCTGCCAGAACGTGTGCCCCTCGCCGAAGACATCCAGGGCGAAGAGGCCCAGGAAGAGGATGTAGAGGATCGTAAGACCCCTGGGGGTCCAGAAGAGCAGGAATCGCAGGCTGTCGTTCATGAGTGCCACCTCCCGGTTCTTGCCGCTACCCGCTCAGGACCTTCCGTGCCGTCTCCACCACCGCCGAGGTCGTGATGCCGAACTTCTCGAAGAGGGTGGTCCACGGCGCAGAGGCTCCGAAACGGTCGATGCCGACCGCCTTCCCCTCGGCTCCCAACCAGCGCTCCCATCCCAGAGTCGTTCCGGCCTCCACCGACACCCGGTGTCGAACGGCGGGTGGCAGCACGTGGTCCCGGTAGGCCGGGCCTTGAGCCATGAAAAGCTGCCAACTGGGCATGCTTACGACTCGAGTCGGGATCCCTTCGGACTCGAAGACCGCTCTGGCCTCCACAGCCATGTGGAGCTCCGATCCGCTGGCCAGCAGGACGAGTTGAGGGGTACCGTTCGTGGCTTCCTGCATGATATAACCGCCCATGCGCAGGTCTTCCGCGCCGTTGGCGTTGCTCCGCTCCAGGCAGGGGACCCCCTGCCTCGTCAGCGAAAGGAACGCCGGCCGGTCCTCCTGCTCCACGGCCACCTTCCAGGCCACGGCGGTCTCGGCGGGATCCCCAGGCCGGAGGTCGATGAGGTTCGGGATGGCCCGGAGCGCCATGAGGTGCTCCACCGGCTGGTGGGTCGGACCGTCCTCTCCCAGGCCGATGGAGTCGTGCGTGAAGACGTATGTGACGGGGATCTCCATCAGGGCCGCCATCCTGATGGCCGGACGCATGTAGTCGGAGAAGACCAGGAAGGTGCCTGCAAAGGGACGGACGCCGCCGTGGAGGGCCATCCCGTTCAGAAGTGAAGCCATGGCGTGCTCCCGAACCCCGAAATGGATGATTCTGCCGCCGGGGTTGTGGGCCAGGAGGTCGCCCCCTCCCTTGATGTCGGTTTTGTTCGACCCGCCCAGGTCCGCCGACCCTCCGATGAGGTTCGGAATCCGCCCGGCGAGGGCCTGAAGAACAGTCCCTGAGGAGGCTCGAGTGGCCTGTGGTTTCTCCAGCTTCACCAGGTCCGGAACGTCGGAATCCCAGTCCTCCGGAAGCTGCCCGGCCATCACGCTCTCGAACTCGGTGGCTTCTTCGGGGAAATCGGTCTGATAGTCCCCGAAGCGCTCTTCCCAGTCCTCCTGGAGCTTCCGGCCTCGGATCCGGCACTCGTCCCGGCACCACGCCAGGGCCCCCGGATCCACATGAAAAGCGTCCTGAGACGGATACCCCAGGTTCTCTTTTGTTGCCTTGATTTCGTCCTCGCCGAGAGGGGCTCCGTGGCTGGACTCGCTCCCGGCCTTGTTGGGGCTACCGAATGCTATCTGGGTTCGGAGAATGATCAGGGTGGGTTTGTTCGTTTCGGCCCGGGCCTCCTGAAGGGCCCGGTCCATGGCTGCACGATCGTTCCCGTCACCCACCTTCAAGACGTGCCATCCGTACGAACGGAACCGTAACTCCTGATCGGTGGAGGAGGCGAGATCGGTGTCGCCCTCGATGGAGATCTGGTTGTCGTCGTAGATCCAGATCAGCTTCCCGAGCTGCTGATGCCCCGCCAACTCTGCGGCCTCATGAGAGATGCCTTCCATGAGGTCCCCATCCGAGCAGAACACATAGGTGAAGTGGTCTACGATCGTATGCCCTGGTTTGTTGAATCGAGCGGCAAGCCAGCGTTCCGCCATGGCCATGCCTACGGAGTTCGCGACACCCTGGCCCAGGGGCCCCGTGGTGGTTTCGACACCTGGAGTGATTCGGTATTCGGGGTGGCCCGGAGTCCTGGAGCCCCACTGCCGGAACTCCCTGATGTCGTCCAGGCCCAGGTCGTATCCGGTGAGGTGGAGAAGGGAGTAAGCCAACATCGACGCATGACCCAATGACAGGACGAACCGATCCCGGTCGGGCCACGTGGGGTCCAGAGGGTTGTGTCGGAGATGCCGAGTCCAGACCTCGTACCCGAGGGGGGCGAGGCCCATGGGCGCCCCTGGATGCCCCGAGTTGGCCTTCTGGATAGCGTCCATGGAGAGGACACGGATTGCGTCGACGAGGTGTTGGTCTCGGGCGGGGCCTTCGAGGGATGGCATTCGGCTTGACTCCATAGCGTGAAGAAGCCGCCCGGACTCTTCTTGTCCGCGGCGGCCTTCGTTCATGGTTCTCGATTCTTCAGGGATAGGTTATTCATCCCACCACGAAGTTCAGGAGGCGGTTCGGAACGAAGATGACCCGGCGCACCGTCGTTCCGTCCAGGTGCCGGGTGACGTTCTCCTGGGCTCGAGCCAGAGCTTCTGCTTCTTCCTGGCTCGCACCGGCGGGAGCCTCCACGGTTCCGCGGAGCTTCCCATTTACCTGCACAGCGATCTTGACTGTTTCCTCCGAGACCTTCTCCGGATCGAAGGCTGGCCAGTTGGCCCCGTCGAACACCGATTCGCCGTGGCCCATCCGCTCCCACAGCTCTTCCGACAAGTGGGGCGCGAAAGGAGCAATGAGGGGAACCAGGGCTTCCACCTCAGCCCTGACCGCCTGCCTGCCTCCGGCTCGGACGGCATTCAGGTACTCCATCATCGCCGCGATAGCGGTGTTGTACTGGAGCTTCGGCAGCTGTTCCCCCACCTGCTTGATCGTTTTGTGCAGCTTCTGCTCGACCTGAGGATCGGGCGGCGCGTCGGGTTCGGAGGCGGCGATGGCCGACACCACCGTGTCGAACAGACGGTGCAAAAACCCGAAGGGTCCCTGGATGCCTTCGTCCCGGTAGTCACCTCCCTCGGCGAACGGTCCCAGGAACATCAGGTAGATGCGGAAGGTGTCGGCCCCGACCTGCTCGATGATCGGGTCCGGGACAATGACGTTTCCTTTGCTCTTGGACATCTTGGCCCCCTCACGGATGATGAGGCCGTGCTTGCGGAACTTCAGGAACGGTTCTTCGAAACCCACATGGCCCATGTCTTTCAGGGCCATGGTGATGAACCGGGCATAGAGAAGGTGCAGTACGGCGTGTTCTTCCCCACCGATGTAGCAATCCACCGGGAGCCACCGCTGGGTGATCCCCGGGTCCATGGGGACGTCCTCATGGTCTGTCGAGGGGTACCGAAGGAAATACCAGGATGAGTCCAGGAAGGTATCCGACACGTCCGTCTCTCGCCGGGCACCTCCACCACATTCGGGGCACTGGGTCTTGTACCACTCCTCCACCCTGGCGAGAGGGCTGACTCCGGAGTCGTCCGGCTTGAAGTCCTCCAACCTCGGGAGAACGACCGGGAGGTCCTCTTCGGGCACCGCCACGGGACCGCACTGGTCGCAATGGATGATGGGGATGGGGGGACCCCAGTACCTCTGTCTGGAGATGCACCAATCGTGGAGCCGGTAGTTCACCTGGGGCTCGGCCAGGCTCTGGGTTTCGAGCCATTCCACGATGGCCCTGGCGCCCTCCCGCCAGGGGGCACCATCGAATCGTCCTGAGTTCACCAGGATACCGTCGCCGACGTAGGCTTCCTCGAGGGGGGTGTCGGAGTCATCGCCTGGTCC
>JABDNZ010000492.1 GCA_013043565.1 Gemmatimonadota bacterium
GTATTTCCTGACCCAGATGCCGGAGCTGGAGCAGGCCGAGACGTTCATGTTCAGATTCACGACGGGGGCGGCCAGAGTCCGGACGCCTCTGTCCCGACCTGACCCGGCCGAAACCCCGGACCCGCCGAGTACTAGCCAAACCCTTCAGACCTTCGAAGAATCCAGGGAGAGCGTTGTCGTCAGGGTGCTGGTCAATAGGACAATGCCGGAAGGCCACCAGAGCCAACTGATTCGAGCCCTCGAACGCCAGGTCACACGCAGGAACCCTCTTATCGGGTGGTCGGACCTGTACCCGGTGAAGGGCCCGCTCGACCTGACCGGCCTGGAAGACCTGTTGACACTGAAGGAGGATTGAGGGGCCGGAGGTCGGCCGTCAGAGCTGGCCGGGTTCTTCGAGGGTCAGAAAAGCCACCGTGAGGTTGTCAGGGGCGCCCCGTTCGTTTCCCTCTTCGATCATGGCATCCACCAGGGCCTCCAGAGGCTCGGATCGGGTCCTTCGGATCCACCCCTCGACCTCTGTGTCCTCCATGACCTTCACCAGGCCGTCGGAACAGAGAAGAAAACTGCATCCGGCATGGACGGGCCCTTCAGAGAGGTCCAGCTCCACCGACTCTTCCGTTCCAAGGACCCGCGTCAGAATGTGACCGAGGGGGTGTTCCCGCTCTGCACTGGCGGGAATCTTCCCGGCTTCCACCATATCCCTGACCATGGTGTGATCTCTGGAGATCTGGGAAAACGTCCCATCGGACAGCAGATACGCCCGGGAATCACCCACATGCCCGAGGACGAACCGGGCCTCGTCCGCAAAGACTCTGAGGGCCGTGATCGTAGTCCCCATCCCCGAGAGCGCGGGTTGGCCTTCGGCCGTGCCGAGGATCTTCCGGTTGGCCCGGGTCAGGGCAACCTTCATGCCCTCCCCTTCATGGAGAGCCCGCGCCACCTCTTGAACGGCGAGAGCGCTCGCCAGGTCCCCGGCGGGAGCGCCTCCCATTCCATCGGCTACCACCACGATTCCCTGGGACGGTTCCACGGCCAGAGTGTCCTCGTTGCGGCCCCGAACCTGTCCTACATGGGATCGGCCGAAGGCTCTGATCTCTAGGGACAAAGTGGTTTCCTCCGTACAGATCGACCCGTGTAGGGCCCCCCGCCAAAGGTAAAAAGGCAGCTCGCCCACTGCTCACCCACACACACTAACACAAGGGACCATCAGCCGTCAGGGGCCGCCTTCAGACGGAGAAGAAACTCTTGACACCGAAGACCCAAAAACCAAAATTAGACCAGGTGGTCGAACCTATCGGTCTAAGTAATCGTCAGGATACCTCGAACCGGTTCGGATCATGGCAAGAAACCGCTTCGACAACCTCGAACCCGGAAAACAGGAGGCGATCCTCCAGGCAGCAGGGGAGGAGTTTGCCGAGAAGGGCTTCGAGGCTGCATCCATCAATCGGATCATCAAACGATCCGGGATGAGCAAAGGCTCCGTCTACTATTATTTCGAGGACAAAGCCGACCTGTTCGCCACCACCCTCGAACGCTCCATTCAGCTCATCATGCAGGAGATCGGTTGGTTTTCCCTGGAGGTCCTGGGACCCGACGAGTTCTGGGATGCCCTCCTGGAGTTGACGCGCCGATCGGTGGAATGGGCTCGGCGGAATGAATGGTGGGTGAAGCTGGGGAAAGCCTACCACCGCCTCCAGCAGGAACCGGGGGCCGAGGGGGCCATGGGGCGCATGGCAGAAGTAGGTCGAGGTCTCTGGACCTCCATCATCCTCCGCGGCCAGGTGCTGGGCGTGATTCGAACCGATCTACCCCTGGATCTTCTCGTGGAGACCGTCATGGGGGCCGACCAGGGGGGGGACCGATGGATGGCGGATCATTGGGACGACTTCTCCGAAAAAGAACTCATGAAAATCGTGGACGCTCGGGTAGACCTTCTCCGGGACATGCTGGATAAAGAGAATGAAGGATGGGACCGATGAACATCAGACGTTTGGCATCAATCGGAGTCGTGGTCGTGGCCGGGGGATGGATTCCCTGCTGTGCTTTTGCTCAGACACCGGTCCCCGATGTCGACCGTGTCATGGACTACATCGATGACCTATACCGATCCCAGTCCTCCTACTCCCGGATGCGCATGACCGTGGTCCGCGAGAGGGGAACGCGGGAGTTGGAAATGGAATCATGGTCGAGGGGAGACGATGAAGCGCTCATCGTGATTCGATCTCCAGCTCGGGAAGCGGGGGCAGCCACCCTCCGCACGGAGGAGGGGTTGTGGAACTACGCACCGCGGGCAGACCGGTTGATCCGGATCCCCTCGGGATTGCTCTCGGAGAGCTGGATGGGAAGCCACTTCACCAACGATGATCTGATGAGGGAGACGAGCTATCTGGACGACTATGACGCCACCCTGACCACCGAGGAGTTGGACGGCGTCATCTATCTGAAAGCGACCCTGATTCCGAAGCCCGACGCTCCAGTGGTCTACACGGAGTTGGTGTTTTTCGTCACGACGGATGACTGGGTGCCGGTCCGGTCGGAGTACTACGACGAAGGGGAACTGGTGCGGGCGTGGGCGTTCGACGATATCCGGACGATTTCTGGAAAAAAGATTCCACTGAGAATGACGGTCCTTCCCGTGGACGAGCCTGAGGAGCGGACCGTGATCGAGTACCTGGAGCTGGAGTTGGATGTGCCCGTGGAAGGGCAGCTGTTTACGCGCCAAGGGCTGAGGAGGGCGGCGCGAGGATGATGGTTTGAGTCCCCTGCCCTTCCGGGAAAGGACGAACGGATGATCTCAGCCAAAATCGGTCTCAGGAACCTTGCCAGGAATCGTTGGCGGAGCGGCCTGACGCTGGGGGGCATCGGCATCTCCGTGGCATTCATGGTGTGGATCCTCGGGTTCATGCAGGGATGGATGGGGACCATGGTTCAGGGAGCCACAGCAGTGGAAACTGTCCAGGTCCAGGTTCACAAGAGATCCTACGCCGAGAACCCCCGGGTCTACCGAACCTTCTCGGTAAACCCGGACCTCCTCGATGCGGTCAGGGACGTGGAAGGGGTGGTGGCGGTCTCGCCGAGGGTGGAGTTGAACGGTCTCGTCGGCCACGAGGAAAAATCCCAGGTTGGCCGCGTCATGGGGGTTGACCCGGCCCTGGAGGCTGCCACGACTCCGGTGGCAACGGCTCTCATCGACGGTCGCTGGCTGGCCCAGGATCCACCGGTCTATCCGGCTCCCCGGGAGGTGGTGCTGGGCGCCGGGATGGCCAGCCAGCTCAGGGTGGGTCCGGGTGACGAGCTGGTGGTGTTCGTCGAAGCCGCCGACGGTTCCATGGGCAACGACCTGCTCCAGGTCGTGGGCATTGTTCGGACAGCCAACACGGC
>JABDNZ010000493.1 GCA_013043565.1 Gemmatimonadota bacterium
AACCGGGACGGATCACGAAACGGGGGATTCCCTCCTTCTCCACACCGTAGAACCCCACCGGGTCGTACCCGGACTCGGCCGGCACGATGACCAGCCTCTTCTCACCCCTCGCCATGTCGGCGACCGCTTCGTCGAAGCCGGGGTTGATTCTGGTTTCTCCCACGGTGTAGCTGAAGGCCTGGCCGCCACTCATGCTCGGCCAGAGGTAATCCGGATCTCCGCCGTCTGCGGTGCTGGCGAACGACATCCCCCTCACGGTTCGGCCCGTATATCGCACCAGGATCTCGTCACCCTCGGCAACCGGCCTCCCCCGTCCCTCCCGAATCAATACGTAGCTCAATCCACTCTCAGAGGAGATGGCATCAGGCCAACTCGCTTGGAGAAAAGCCAGATCTTCTGCCCGTTGGCTCTCCTCCCCGGCCAGGACCCGAGTTCTCACTTCACTGAGCAACTCCCGGAATGAATCAGTGGTGGGCCTGAAGGCACCGGCAGCGGCTCCAACTCGAACGATATTCACTGACTCGATCAGATCCCCACGCACGATTTCCCGAATCACATCCATCCCTTCAAAGACTTCGCCGAAAACGGTGTAGTCCCCATCGAGGTACGACCGGTCTCCCAGGGTGATGTAGAACTGGGCTTTCCCCGTATGGGGGCCGCCGTTGGCTAGTCCCACCATCCCCGCCTTCCCGTGGCTCAGGCCGGGATGGATCTCGTTCGGCAGGCTGTACCCTGGTGTGGAGGCTACTTCGGAGTCCGGTACGCCCCCCTGGATGACGTGGCCCGGAGCCACGCGGTGGAAAGATGACCCGTCGAAAAAAGCTGTTCCCTCGGGAAAGGCTTGGTTCCTGATCGTACCCTCGGCGAGACCCACGAAGCTCGCCACCGTCAACGGCGCCCGGCCGAAAGCCAGGGAGATCACGATGAGCCCCTTGGGCGTGATGAGTTCCGCATAGAGCCCGGGAGGAAGGAGTTGGCGGATCTGTTGGACCGTGGGTTCCTGGGCTACCACCGGTCCCAGGACCAACGACACCAAAGCAGCCTGAAGCATGGCATGACGTACGATTCCCCCACGGCCCAGAACTCGCTTTACCATGTCATCTCCTTTCGCTGGAGGACGGAACCTGGGGGGCTATCGCCCCTCTGGTCCACCGTCCTCGGGTTCCACCCTGTCCTTTTCCAAGAACGGTACGCCTTCGGTCATCCACTTCGGGGCAGGCGCGCCTTTCAAATAGTGATCGAAATATTGCTTCATTCGGATCTGAAAATCCTTCTGGTTCTCTTCACGGCCGAGATGGTGGGGTTCCCCAGGATAACTTAGGAGAATCACCTCTTTCCCCATACGTCGAGCCGCGATGTAGTATTCCAGCCCCTGATTCCAATCCACCACCCCGTCATCGGTTCCATGCAGGATCATGAACGGAGTCGTGATTCCCTGGACGTTGTGGATCGGAGACTCCGCGATGTATCGATCGAGGTCGTGGAAAGGGCTGGTATCCATCCGCCCCTGGCCCCACTCGATAAGGTTCGCGTTCGGATTCCCCGACCGTTTGTACAGGATGTTATGCATGGATACGAGATTGGTGAGGGGTGCGCCAGTCACCACACACGCGAACATGTCGGTCTGGGTGACGATGAAGGACGTCTCGTACCCGCCCCAACTGTGCCCCTGAAGACAAATCCGATCCGGGTCCGCATAGCCGAGATCGATGGTGGCCCGAGCCGCCGAAACCACGTCGTCCAAGGACGAACTACCGGGATATCCCATGTCGTACACGATGTCGGGCATGAGGACCAGGTAGCCGTTGCTGGCGTAGGTGGACATGTGCGGGCGATCGTCGTACGTGGGGCGGGAGTACTCGTGGTGCCGCTGGCTCATCTTCTCATAAAAGTAGATGATCATGGGGTACTGCCGGCCGTCCTCGTAGCCCGCCGGAAGGGCAAGGGTGGCCTGGAGTTCATTCCCCCGGTCGTCCGTGTAGTCCACCAGGACCCGCTCCCCCCACAGGTACTCGGCCTGCTGCGGATTGGCATCCGTCACCTGCCGTGGATTCCGGAACCGGGTGTCGCTCACCCAGTAGTCCGGGAAGTCCACGAAGGTCTGGCGGGTAAAGAGGACCCGATCGGCCTCTTTCGCCTTTCGGATGCCTGAGCCCCGGAAGCCGGCGGTCCCAAGCATGGCATCTTCCCATAGGAGAACTTCCGGGGCCCGTTCTTCCCTGGCCCGGAAGTAACCCGACTTCTTCGTCCGCTCTCCGTAGGCCGATAAGAGAACGGGCTCAGATAGGTCGATCCCGGCATCCTCCGGGTCCAGGTCCATGATCCTGAAGCGGACCTGCTC
>JABDNZ010000496.1 GCA_013043565.1 Gemmatimonadota bacterium
GTCTTTGGGTCTCGTAGGCACCCTCTTCTTCTCTCAATATCTCGGTATGACCAGTCAGGTCATCCGATCGTATGGGGACTTCAGCCAGGGGGCCTGGACCTATTTCTTCCGGCCGTCCTATGACTCCCAGACGGGCCACTTCCACGTCCGGTATACCCACGTCGGCAAGAATGTCAAAGAGAACATGAACGAGGTGGGATTCATCCGCGACGACAACCGGCGTGAGGTCGACTCCAACATCCGGAAGCAGTTCTGGATCAACCGCAACGGGCTCCAGGACCTGACCCCGTCCGTGAACTACAACCGGTTCTGGAGTCAGACAGGGGAGCTCCGGAGTTGGGAGATTCGAAACAATGTGAGCCTCAATCTGTTCCGAAACTGGAGCGTCAAGCTGTCCAACACAGAGGAGTTCAAAGCCGAGGAGGAGGGTCTTTTCGAAAAGGACTTTCGGAACTCCTTGAATCAGACTGACCTGACCTACGACTCTCGCACCGGGAAGTCGATCACCGCTTATTACGGAAAGGGCACGAACTTCGACAGCGATCTGGAGAGGTTTGGAGGGAGACTGAACCTGAAGATAACCGACGCCCTCAACGCGTCGTACAACCTCACCCGCCTCTGGTTCAGCCCTGACCCGAGGAGCCGGAGCAGCTGGATCCACTATGTTCGGGCCACCTACTATGTGAACAAGGACATGTACTTCAAGCTGTTCTATCAGTCGAAGTACGACGTTACGGGGAGCTTCTCCGATCCCCATTTCGATCTGGAGAGGGAGACCACCCAGTTCGTCTATGTGTGGAGGTTCTTCCCCCCGTTCGGCTCTCTTCAACTCGCGTACCAGCAGGGGCCCTCTCAGATCGGTGACGAGTCGGGATCGTACAGGACGCTGTTTACGAAGCTCTCATGGGTTTTTTGAAGGCTCGCCCGGATGGAATGAAACGAAGGTTTCCTCAGCCATTTCGTAGTATTTTGTAGTGAGTGTACTCAGCTAGCAGGAGGCCGTCCGTATGTCGAAGCTCTCGAATAGCTGGAGGATGATGAAGGCAAGTGCCAACGTCCTCAAGCTCGATCCTGAACTCCTCGTCTTCCCGGTCCTTTCCGGTGTCGCTGCCATCCTGGTGACGGCGACCTTCATCGTGCCATTTGCGTTTATCGGTGAAGGCTTCGGCGCCCTGGAGAACCTCGATGAGAAAGTGGGCTACCTGGGTTATGTGGTGGGCTTCCTCTACTACCTGGTTCTCTACAGCCTGATCTTCTTCTTCAATACTGCCTTGGTCGGAGCGACCATGATCCGCCTGGACGGTGGAGATCCTACCGTAAAGGACGGTCTGAATATCGCGTTTGGGAAGATCGGCTCCATCCTAGAATACGCGGCGATAGCGGCGACGGTGGGCATGATCCTCCGGGCCTTGGAGGAGCGCGCCGGGTTCATAGGTCGGATCGTGATCGGCCTTATCGGGCTCTCCTGGACCCTGGCCACCTACCTTACGGTTCCCGTAATGGTGACAAAGGATGTGAGCGCTCTGGATGCCGTGAAAGAAAGCGCAGAGACGTTCAAGCGCACGTGGGGTGAGCAGGTCGTGGCGAACATCGGAATCGGGTTTGCCACCTTCTTCATCTTCATGGGGATGGCGTTGGTTTCGATCCCCCTCATCATGCTGACGGCCTCGGTCAGCGAAGCTCTAGTGATTCCGCTCGTTCTGTCTCTGCTGGCGGGATTCGTGCTGGTCGGCGTGGTCAGTTCGGCCCTGAAGGGGATCTACTCGGCTGCCCTCTACCGCTACGCCACCACGGGGGACCCCGGGGAGCATTTTAGCGCCGCCGAGATGGAAAAAGCGTTTCGGGAGAAGAAGAGGCGGTGGTAGGGAGGTAGACAGGCCGCCTGGGCGGTTACGGTTGGGAACGGACGAGGCCCGGGGACATCTTCATCCCCGGGCCTCTTTTGTTGGATTGAGCCCGGCTGCCACGATCCAGAACCGGGTGTGAAGCTACCCTACATGCCTCCGCTCGAAAGGTCGGGGCGGAGCTGGCCGATCCAATTCTCGAAATGGTGGAAGGATCCGTAGAACTGCTGGAAGAGCTCCATGGCTCCCTCTTCCCCCAGGGTCTCCATCATTGCTGCTTCAACTGCGGGGTCTTCCGCCATATCCGCCCAGCTTTCGGCGAAGCCCACGAGGGCCATGGTCGGACCGTCACCGCCGGCCGCCTGGGATTGGACGGCCCAATAGAAGGGGAAGTCATGGTCGATCATCAACTGTTTGTACGTCCCGACGGCTTCCGAGAAATCCGCCATCTTGTCGGGTTTCAGATAAAAAACACTCACGTTGAACAGGGTGTAGGGATCCATGTTCTCAGGGAGGTGGGAAAGTTCGGCGTTCTCCTGATCAACGCCATTCCAGGCCTCCTTCACCAAGGGGAGGACCGTCGCATCGAAATGCTTTCCTGCCACTTCTGAAAAATCACTTCCCAGGTATGCGTCGAAGTCGGCCCAGGAATGGCCCGGAGCCCGAGCCATGTACGTTCCCAGGTTCTTCCCGACGACCTGTTGGAAGAACCGCCACTCCCATGGATCCCCGTTCGCTTCTCGGAACTCCATGTGGGCTTTGAGAGCCGCCTCAAAGGCCGCGGCTGACTGGGGTTCGACCTTGAACTCCCAATACATCGTGATGTCTTGGCTGGAGCCGGACCTGGGCAGGCCGGCGAGCAGGACCAGAGCAAGGGTCGCGAAGACCCAGCGGATTCCGGACATGATAGTTCCTCCTTTGGTCGGAACGATAGAGCGAGAACCGCCACACGGAGGCCCTTCGCCCAGCATAACCCTGCCCGCCTCCGTCGAACCGGAGGTGGGTGGGTCGGTCGGTCGATTGTCAGGTTTGGTTCCTTGGTGTCCGGCATCCGATCCCAGGTTTGCCGACAGGGGATTATTCACTGCCACCAGTTTATGCGCAAGGCCATACGAAGGGTTTGGCGTCGCTCGCTCTGCGATCTCGGGTGGGGCTCAGCTGGCGGCCCGGAGGGTGATCAGCCCAATCTCCGCCGTGGTCCCCAACCTCATGGGTGGCCCCCAAAACCCGGTACCCGAACTGAGATAGAGGGTGGTCC
>JABDNZ010000499.1 GCA_013043565.1 Gemmatimonadota bacterium
CCCGAAGGGTCCTGGAGGGTAAGGGGGGGAGAGCGGCCCTGCCCGAATTGGAGAGCTCCCTCGGGGAACTGCTGTACACGCTGGGTCGACTGCCCGAAGCAGAGGCTGCCTACCGCCGAGCTGTCGACGGGAACGCGGCTGACCACCAGGTCGCTCGGTTGAACCTGGGCATCCTGTGGTGGGAACGGGGGGATCGAGATGAGGCCCTGGCTCTCTTCGACTCCTTCATCGACCTCTATAACCGATCCGGGCAGGACCTGTCCCCGGACGAGTTGGTGGCCGTCGGGATCGCTGTCACGTACATGGGCGTCACGAATTCCGGACTCTACCAAGACGCCCTCATGGCGTTCGACGAGGCGTTGGGAATGGACCCGGCGAATCCCATTCCTGACCTGTTGGCCGGGGAGTTGCTCCTCGAAAAATACAGGGCGACGGACGCCCGGGAATCGCTGAAGCCGGTTCTGGACCGAAACCCTCGCCACCCCAGGGCGCTCCTGGGGCAGGCGAGGATCCTGGATTTCGAGGGAGCGGGGGGATCGGTCGAGCTTGTGCGCATGGCCCTCGAGGTGAACCCCCGCTATGCCGACGCCCATACTTTTCTCGCTTCCCTCTTTCTCAAGACGGAAGACTATGAACAAGCCAAGCGGCAGGCCCGGCAGGCCTTAGACGTAAACCCGGCACACCTGAGGGCCCGTTCCGTGTTGGCAGCTGCCGAGTTCCTGCAGGGGAATCTGGGAGCCTACGAGCGAATCCGTGCCGAGGTCCACGCCCTGAATCCGACCTACCCGGACCTCTACCTCATCGTGGCCGAGGCCGCTGTCGCACAACGCCAGTATCAGACCGCCGTCGACTTTGCGGGCAAGGCGGTTGAGTTGGACCCGTCTTCCTGGTGGGCCTACGGCGTGATGGGCATGAACCAACTTCGCACGGGCGCAGTGGACGAGGGTCGCCGAAACCTGGAGACGGCTTGGGCCGGGGATCAGTACAATCCCTGGTACATGAACACCTTGGATCTCCTGGACACTTTTGAAAACTTCGAGGAGATCAAGACTCCCCATTTCGAGATCTTCGTTCACGATAGGGAAGCAGAACTTCTTGGACCGGCGGCGGCCCGGGTTGCCGAGGAGGCCTTTGTCGCTCTTCGAGCGCGATACAAAGCGGTCCCGCCGACCCCCATCCGACTCGAGATCTACCCGAACCATTCGGATTTCTCGGTTCGGACTCTGGGCCTTACCGGGCTGGGCGCCCTGGGTGTGAGCTTCGGGAGCACTCTCGTCATGGACTCCCCCTCTGCCCTGGACCCGGGGAGTTTCAATTGGGCTTCCACGATCTGGCATGAAACGGCTCACGCTTTCCATCTGGCCATGAGTGACCACCGCGTTCCAAGGTGGTTCACTGAAGGTCTGGCCGTTCATGAGCAGCACCTTGCCCGGGACCGTTGGGGCCATAAGGCATCCCCGGGTTGGCTGCAGGCGTACCAGGACGGTCGCCTCCATCCAGTGAGTCTTCTGAACCAGGGGTTCATCAGGCCCGAGTACCCTGAGCAGGTCGTTCACAGCTACTACCAGGCCTCCTTGGTATTCAAGCTCATCGAGGAGGAGTGGGGCCCGGAAGCGATCTTGGCGATGCTGCAGAGCTTCAAGAACGGCTACACCAGTTCCCAGGCGGTGCAGGAAGTGCTGGGGCTCTCTTCGAGGGCTTTTGACAACCGTTTCGACGAGTTCGTCCAGGACCGCTGGGGCGAGCAGATGCGAGCGGTGACCCTCCCGGAGGCCCGTGAGGGTGTGAGAATTCTCCACCGGGAGGGCACCGGAGTGGAGGCATTGCGACTTTGGGTCAGGGAAGACCCGAGCAACTTCCTGGCTCGCCTTTCCCTGGGGAAAGCTCTTGTCGCGGAGGGTAGATACGATGAGGCAGAGCCGGAACTGCTAGCGGCCTTGGGTCTCTTCCCGGAGTACGGAGGTGGAGATGGCCCGCTGAGGTACTTGGCCCAGGTCCACAACCAGCAGGGGGACCTCAGGCGTGCGGCGGATGCCCTGACCCGGATGGGGTCCCTGTCCGAAACTCTGCCGCTGGTCCATGTCGAGGCCGCCGCCCTGTGGATGGAGCTGGGGGAAAAAGGGGCGGCGGCCGAGGCCCTCGAGAAGGTGGTGGAGATCGATCCATTCGATTTGGATGCCCACGAGGAACTCGCGGGCCTCTACGAGGAGATGGAGGAATGGGAAGGCGCCGTCCGAGAGAGGCGGGCACTTCTGGCATTGGACCCGCCGAATCGGGCTGATGCCCACTACCGATTGGCGGTTGCTTTGGCCGAGGTCGGGAACCGCTCCGAGGCCCGGACTCAGGTACTGAGAGCCTTGGAGATGGCTCCGACCTTCGAAGCCGCCCTGGAGCTCCTGTTGGAATTGAGACGGGATGGATCGATGGAGAGTGGAGGAATGCCGATGACGGAAGAGTGGATGGGGAGGGGCCGATGAACAGGGCGGCGCTGGTTGTGGCGCTGGCATCAGCGGTGGGTGCATTGGGCCTCGCCGGCGGCAGGTCGGTTCCTGGCGACGGCCGGCCGGAAAGGGCTGGTGGGGGGAACGCCCTCGCACCCGGTTCAGGAACAACGATCGCCACCGTTGCTCCACCCCTGCTCCAGGATGAAAACGGCCCGGCGTACAACGGCAAGTTCACCTACGTGAGGCTTCGATATGGCGATTCAGGGTCGGACCTGAGGAACCTGGGGAGCCGCGGATACGGCCGGTACCGGGGACGGAGAGGGCCGACCTGGGCACACGACTATCCTGACGCCGAAGTGAACTTCTCGAAGATCGTCGACGCCACCACGTTCATCGACACCTACCTCGGCCCCGGGGGAGGCCGCGTGCTTTCCCTGGACGACCCGGAACTCTTCAAGTACCCCATCGCCACCATCATCGAGGTTGGCTACTGGAACCCGTCGGATGAGGACATCGTAAACCTCAGGGCGTATCTCCTGAAGGGTGGTTTCCTGATCGTGGACGATACCAGGGACGAGCGAGGCTTCGAGTTCAGGAATTTCTTCACCCACATGAGACGGGCTCTGCCTGAATACCAGATCCAACTGGTTCCTGACGGCCACGAGATCTTCAACACCTTTTTCAGCATCCCAGAGCCATTGAAGCTGGCACCGCCCTACGGGGGCTGGAACACACCACCCCCGGTGTACCTGGGGATCTTCAAGGAGAACGACCCGGAGAACGGGCGCCTCATGGTCATGATCAACGGGAATCAAGATTTGCAGGAGTACTGGGAGTATTCGGATCGAGGGTACTACCCAATCGACCTGTCCAATGAGGCCTACAAGTTCGGGGTCAACTACCTGATCTACGCTTTCACTCACTGACGGTGTGGCGAGAGCCCCTCGCTCCACAACCCAAGGCAAAAGGGAAAATCATGACGCAGGATCTGGAGAAGACCACCCATTTGGAACACCAGGATGACGTGGCTCTGGTGGACCGAATGCGGGAGGGAAGGGAAACCATCATCCGGGAGATCAGGAAGCTCATCGTTGGCCAGGATGAGGTGGTGGATCAGGTGCTTTTGACCCTCTTCGTGGGGGGGAACAGCCTTCTCCTTGGGGTGCCCGGGCTGGCGAAGACCCTCCTGATTCACACGGTGGCGGAGGTGCTGGACCTGAGCTTCTCCAGGATCCAGTTCACTCCGGACCTCATGCCGTCGGACATTACAGGCACCGACATCATTCAAGAGGACCCGATCACTGGGTCCCGGCATCTGAAATTCGAGCCGGGTCCCGTTTTCGCCAACATCGTGTTGGCTGACGAGATCAACCGGACTCCGCCGAAGACCCAGGCTGCCCTCCTCGAAGCGATGCAGGAGCATAGAGTCACGGTTCAGGGCACCACATACGTTCTCGACGAGCCCTTCTATGTGTTCGCCACCCAGAACCCCATCGAGCTCGAAGGCACCTATCCACTCCCCGAGGCCCAGCTCGACAGGTTCATGTTCAAGATCCTTTTAGATCACCTGTCGGAGGAGGAGGAACTCCAGGTGGTTCGTGAAACCACCGGAATCCAGGAGCCCGAGTTCTCCCATGCGGTGACGGGTCCGGATCTGGTGGCTTTCCAGCGACTCGTGCGACGAATGACAGCGCCGGAGCCGGTCCTTCAGTACGCTGTCTCCCTGGCGAGAACCAGCCGGCCCAGTCCCAACGGGGACTCCCCGGAATTCGTGAAGAAGTGGGTGGCGTACGGGGCCAGCGTACGGGCGGCCCAGTACCTGATTCTGGGCGCAAAAGCCCGAGCCCTTACGGCCGGCCGATACACCCCAGGCTTCGATGATATCCGAGCCCTGGCTCAGCCGGTGCTCAGGCACCGAATCCTGACGAACTTCCACGCAGAGAGTGAGGGAATCACCACCGGACAGCTGGTCGATCAGCTCCTGGAGGCCGTCCCCGTTCCGAAATCGGGAATGTAGTCCGTGCCTTCCTCCTCTCCTCGAGCCTCGTCTGGAGCCCAGCTGCTTCTCCCGGAGGTCCTGGCCAGGATCGACAACCTCGATCTTCTCGCCAGAACGGTGGTGGAGGGGTTCTTGAATGGCCTCCACAGGTCCATCTATCTGGGCCTGTCTCTGGACTTCGCCGAACACCGTCCGTACATGCCCGGCGATGACATCCGGCGCATCGACTGGCGCCTCTACGGAAGAACGGATCGACACTACATCAAACTCTTCGAGGCCGAGACGAACGCGAACTTCGTGGTTCTTCTAGACGTGTCCCGTTCGATGAGTTTTGGGACCCACTCGGTAACCAAGCTCGAATACTCCAAGTATCTGGCCGCCTGCCTCACGTACTTTTCCCGGCACCAGCGGGACAGGGTGGGCTTGATCACCTTCGATGACGATGTAGTGGACCATATTCCGCCCTCCGCGAGAAACTTGGACCTTTGCCTCCACGCCCTTCACCGGGCCGAGGCCAACCGACCGGGGGAGCTGGGAAAACCCCTCCTGAAGGCCATCGAGAGTCTCCGCCGTAAGGGGATCCTGGTACTGATAAGCGACTTCTATCAGGACCCTGAAGACGTGATGGCCGCCGTTCGTCTCCTCAAGAGTCCGGGTCACGATGTGATCGTGTTTCATGTCCTGGATCCGGCTGAGTTGGAGTTTTCCTTTGAAGGGCCCTCCAACTTCCAGGATATGGAGACGGCGGAAGAGATCCCCCTGATCCCGGCGAAAGTGAGGGACAGGTATCAAGGCCTCTTCTCGGATCATAGAGATGAGCTCCGGGAGCGCTTCGCGGCTGCCCAGGTGGACTACGCTCTGTTGGACACTTCCAAACCCCTGGACCATGCTCTCTTCCATCTCCTCCTGCACCGGGAGAAGAGGAGACGAGTTCGCTGATGCCTTTCCAGTTTCTCGTCCCGGCGTTCCTTCTGGGGTTGGCCGCCCTGGCCATCCCGATCCTGGTCCATCTCACCAGGAAACAAAGGGCGAAAGTAGTCCAGTTCCCGTCCCTGATGTTTCTGGAAAGGGTGCCTTTCCGGGCCGAGAGCAAGAGCCGGATCCATCATTGGCTTCTCTTATTGCTCAGGGCCTTCACCGTGGCGCTCGTGGTGGCGGCCTTTGCCCGCCCGTTCTTCACGGATCCGGCAGTGGCAGCCGGAGCCGGAACCGGACCTAGGGAACTTGTAGTTCTCCTGGACCGTTCTTACAGCATGGGGATCGGGGACCGGTGGGACCGGGGGAAAGAGGCGGCCAGGGATGCTTTCCTTGGTCTCGGTCCGTTGGACCGGGCGAGTCTGGCTGTTTTCGGAAGGAACGCGGCTGTCGTGGTCCGGTCCACGTCCGACCGCGAAAGGCTGCTCTCTGCCGTCGACTCGCTCCAGGTCAGTGATGAGGCGACCTCCTACGGTCCCGGCTTGAAGCTGGCTCAGACCGTCCTGGAGGAGACAGAGCTGCCGGCCAGAGAGTTGGTCCTTGTGGGGGACTTTCAGAGGGCCGGGTGGACAGGTGACGAGGGGGTTCGTCTACCGGCAGGAACCGCGGTGACGCCGGTGCGCTTGGGGGAAGAGGTTCCGGAAAACCGGGCCGTGGCCAGGGTCACGCTTCCACGGCAACGTCTGGCCGGCCGAGACCGTGTGACTCCTGCGGCCAGGCTGACCAGGGTAGGGGGTGAGGGGGAAGACACGGT
>JABDNZ010000510.1 GCA_013043565.1 Gemmatimonadota bacterium
GCCGTGGGAACGGTCGCTGGTTTCGGGAAGAACAGCTATCTTTTTGGGCTGCGGGGTCTGGTGGACCAGCTACAGCGCCCATCAACGGAAACCTGAGGGTTTATGGCGACAACTGCCGATTTTCGAAATGGTCTGGTGATCGAGATGGATGGCCATCTCTGGACCCTCGTCTATTTCCAACATGTGAAGCCTGGAAAAGGCGGCGCTTTCGTTCGTACCAAGCTGAAGAGAGTTCTTACGGGGGCCGTGGTGGAGAAGACGTTCCGTGCAGGGGAGAAGGTAAACGATGTTCGGCTCGAACGTCGGCCGGTGACCTACTCCTACTCGGACGGGCACCTTTACCACTTCATGGATCAGGATACTTTCGAGATGATCCCTCTTTCCGACGAGATTATCGGAGAGGACCAGCTCCGATACCTGAAAGAGAACATGGAGTGCGAGGGCCTGGTTCACGAGGGCTCGGTCTTGAGCGTGGAGCTGCCGTTCTTCGTGGAGCTGGAGGTGACCGAGACCGACCCAGGGTTGAAAGGGGACACGGCTCAGGGTGGTACCAAGCCTGCGAAATTGGAGACAGGTGCGGTGATTCAAGTCCCCTTGTTCGTGGAGATCGGGGACGTAGTCAAAGTGGACCGACGGGAAGACAAATACCTAACGCGGGTGACCGGATGATCGATCTAACCTTCGTTGAAAGTCTGATTCGGGCTCTTGATGAGAGCAGCCTCGACTCTCTCGAATTGGAGAGGGGCGGGACCCGGGTTCGGCTCTCCAAAAGTCCGCCGGCAAGCCATCCGTTGGCTCCGGCTCAGCAACAGTTTTCGGCAACCACGGGGATGCCTGTGGCTCCGGGTACCGAGCCGACCATGCCGGCGGTGGAGTCGGTAGAGGGTATCGTCGATGGAGCGGATGCCGGGGCAATGCAAGAGGGCCTCCTGGAGGTTACCTCGCCCATGGTGGGGACGTTCTACACCGCTCCGTCCCCCGATGCGGAACCGTATGTCGAGGTCGGGCAAAGAGTGGGCAATGGCACGGTCCTTTGCATCATCGAGGCCATGAAGCTCATGAACGAGCTCGAGTCGGAGGTGGAAGGGACGGTCGCGAAGATCATGGTCGAGAACGCCCAGCCCGTGGAATACGGGCAGGTGCTGTTCCTCATCGATCCTTCCTGAGAGCCCACGCTAGGAGTAAGCTGAAGAATCCGTTCTACATTCAAGACCGGCCTGGCCAAGACTCTGCCTGAAAACCACGATTTGGCTGCGTCCGAACCCTCGGCGAGGGCTCGGACGCATCATGTAGCGGCCTACAAGCGCCGTAAACGGGAACGGTAAACAAGGGCGGTAAACCGCGCCTCTTTCGGAGGAAAGAGAGTGTTCAAAAAACTTCTGATTGCCAACAGAGGTGAGATTGCGCTCCGGATCATCC
Source organism: Gemmatimonadota bacterium (assembly GCA_013043565.1). Classification (GTDB taxonomy): domain Bacteria; phylum Gemmatimonadota; class Gemmatimonadetes; order Longimicrobiales; family Gaopeijiaceae; genus JABDNZ01. The sequence goes on from JABDNZ010000510.1 coordinate 1,420, forward strand.
GAGCCTGCCACGAGCTGGGCATTCGGACCGTGGCGGTATATTCAGAGGCCGATCGCGAATCACTCCATGTCCGATTTGCGGATGAAGAGGTCTGCATCGGTCCTGCGCCTGCGTCTGCGTCCTACCTCGACATCACCCGGATTCTCTCCGCGGCCGAAATCACCGGTGCCGAAGCCATCCATCCGGGATACGGTTTCTTGGCCGAAAACGCGGAGTTTTCCGAGATCTGCCAACGATCCGACCTCGTGTTCATCGGGCCCACGCCCGAACAGATCCGAGCGATGGGAGACAAGGCCACCGCGCGGCGGACGATGATGAGCGTCGGGGTCCCCACCGTTCCGGGGAGCGAGGGGGAGATCGACGATGTGGAGGAGGCCCAAAAGGTAGCGGAAGAGATCGGCTTCCCGGTGATGATCAAGGCATCCGCAGGAGGTGGCGGAAAAGGTATGCGGGTGGCCACGGACGTCGGAAGCTTCGAAAAACTCTTCCGGCAAGCCCGAAATGAGGCGGAGGCGGCCTTCGGTGATTCGGGCGTGTACCTGGAGCGCTTCGTATCCCACCCAAAACACGTCGAGTTCCAGGTGTTCGGTGATCAGTTCGGCCGAGTCGTGCACCTCGGGGAACGGGACTGCACGATCCAACGAAGGCACCAGAAGTTGATAGAGGAGGCGCCCTCCCCGGCTCTCACGGATGAGTTGAGGGAGGAGATGGGAGAGGCTGCTGTAAAGGCCGCCAAGGCAATCGAATACGTCGGGGCCGGTACGGTAGAGTTCCTCCTGGACCAGGACCGTCGATTCTACTTTATCGAGATGAACACCCGGATCCAGGTCGAGCA
>JABDNZ010000513.1 GCA_013043565.1 Gemmatimonadota bacterium
GTGTCGCCCTGCGACGCGCGCGCCCAGGGGGCGATGGGTCGGTTGACCCTCCAACCGGGCTCGGCTTAGCTTCCGAGGTGCCCCAGGTCCGCAGGACGAAAGCTCACGAATCCCGTCAGGACCCCGCAGGTAGCAGCGGTAAGTGTGGTGATCGTTGCTGCGGGGTGCCTGGGGCACTTCTTTTCTAAGGCCATCGCCCACCCCGTCTTTTTACCGGTGGTTTCGTGTCCCACACTGCCCTAGCCCGAAAATACCGGCCCAAGCGGTTCGCCGAGGTGGCGGCCCAGGAACACGTATCGGAAACCCTCCGGCGGGCCATCGCCGGGGACAGGGTCGGCCACGCCTACCTCTTCTGTGGGCCCCGAGGAATCGGGAAGACCACGCTGGCTCGAGTCCTGGCCATGGCACTGAACTGCCCGGAGCGTGCTGAAAACGGCGAGCCGTGCGGAGAGTGCGAGAGCTGCAAGAGGATTTGGGGTGGGCTTACAGCCTTGGACGTGGTAGAAATCGACGCTGCGTCCAACCGGGGAGTGGATGATGCCTGGGATCTTCGGGAGCGGGCCATGTATTCCCCCTCGGAGGAAGGCCGGTTCAAGGTCTATATCCTGGATGAGGCCCACATGCTCACCCGGGAGGCCTGGAACGCCCTCCTGAAGATCCTCGAGGAGCCGCCCCCCAGGGTGATCTTCGTGTTCGCTACGACGGAACCCCAGAAGATCCAGCAGTCGGCTTCACCCATCCTCTCTCGGTGTCAGAGGTTCGATTTCCGCAGGATCGGCGTCGGCGATATCACTCGTCGATTGCAGGAGGTGTTGGCCGGAGAGGATTTGGAGGCTCCGGAAGAAGCCCTCAGAACGATCGCCCGCAGGGCCGATGGGGGTTTGCGCGACGCCCTTTCCCTTCTGGACCAGGTCCTGGCCCTGACGGGCGGCGACGTGTCACAGGAGGGGGTCCGGCGCGTTTTGGGCCTGGTGGAGGACGAAAAGTACCTCGAACTCCTCGAGATCCTTCAGGAGCGCCGCCACGGGGAGGTGTTCTCTTTCGTCGAGACGCTTCTGGAGGACGGATATGACATGGTGGAGTTCCACCGGGGGTTGGTGGACATCCTCCGCATGCTTCTGAGGTTCCGACTCGGTGAGGGAGAGGGAGGCCGGGGTGTAAGGGAAGATCTGAGAGACGCCTTCCGGACCAGGTCCGACGCCTTCTCCCCGGGCGACCTGGTCAGGATGCTGGCCCAGGCGACGGAATTGGAGGCAACGGGTAGCATAAGGCGAAGCGCCCATCCCCGCCTGCTGATGGAAATGCTTCTCCTCCGTCTCAGCTACATGGATCGGACGGTGCAACTCGAGGCCCTCCTCAAAGGCCTGGGGGAAGAGGGCACGCCGGAAGAGGGCACGCCGGAAGAGGGCACGTCGGAAGAGGCGGGTCCCGCCCCCGGTCGGGGCCGCAGGCCGAAACCGCCAACCGACCCTTCGGCAGAGCCCCCTTCGGGGAAAAAGGAGGAGGACCTTCCCTTACCCGAGGCCTGGAAGATGGTACTGAAAGGCCCCAAGAACTTGCCGAAGGGTGTTCTCCCTTTTCTGAAAGCCGCCCGGGTGGAGTTCCCCGGAGAGAAGGAAGTGGTCCTGTTCATCCCTCCGGGGCCGGGCCTGGACCGGGTTCAGGAGCCGGCCGTGCTCCGGAGGTTGAAAGACGCGATTGGTCGCCACTGCGGCGGCCCCCCGGGTTTGTCCGTAAAGCCGGACGGCCCGGATGAGGGTCCGCCGGAGAGGATCACCGAGGGGACGGTTCGGGGTAGCCGGTTGAGGGAGCTGATGGACAAGGAACCCGCTCTGGGAGAGGCTGTAGAAGAACTCGACCTCGAGCTATTGGATTGACGCTCCTTTTCACTTCGACCCTGGAAACGACGGAATGAACAACCTCCAACAACTCCTACAGATGGGCCAGCAGCTCCAAAGCAAGGTTGCCGAGATTCAGGAGCAGCTGGATGCCCAAGAGATCTCCGCCTCTTCAGGTGGCGGCATGGTCAAAGCCACGGTGGACGGGAAGGGCGCAATCAAGTCTCTATCCATCGATGGTACGGTCGTCGATCCGGAAGACGTGGAAATGCTCGAGGACCTCGTTCTGGCAGCGGTCACCGAGGCCCAGAACAAGGCGAGGGCTTATTACGAGGGGGAGATGAAGAAAGCCACCGGCGGACTGCCAATGAACCTCCCCGGGCTCTTCTGAAGACCTCCCCAAAAGCGCCCAATGTCTGTCATCGACCAGCTCACTCGAGAGTTGTCCCGCTTCCCGGGGATCGGTCCGAAGACCGCGGTACGGCTCGTCTATCACCTCATGAAGCGGCCGAAGGAGGAGGCTCACCGCCTCAGCCAGGCCGTCCGTGACGTAGCCGACCGAATCAGGCCCTGCCTTGTTTGCGGCAACTTCAGCGAGGCCGAAAGATGTGAGGTGTGCTCAGATCCCGGCCGGGACCGCTCGACCATCTGTGTGGTCGAAGAAGCCTACGAAGTGGGGGCCATCGAGCGGACAGGCCAATACCGGGGCCAGTACCATGTTTTAGGCGGGCATCTCTCCCCTCTGGACGGGATTGGACCCGAGAACCTGAACCTCGACACGCTTCTGGACCGCGTGACCGAGGGGGACACTGAGGTGTCGGAGATTATTGTGGCCACAAATGCATCTGTGGAGGGAGAGGCCACTGCGGTTTATCTTGAGAATGTGGTCCGGCCCCTCGGGCCGAGGGTCACCCGCCTCGCTAGAGGGATCCCTGTGGGGAGTGACCTGGAGTATGTCGACGGAACCACCATTGCCGAGGCCCTATCCGGGCGTAGGGAGATGTGAGGGCGGATGAAATGAACAAAGGTCTGAAAACCGCTGGGATCGCTGTCATGGCCGTAGCAGCCGTCGGCGCCGTAGCCGCTTTGGTGGTCAGGGACCAACTGGACCGGCATCAAAGAGACTTGTTCAGCCCCCAACCCCTCAGAAGGTTGGCATGCCTCGGGCATATGGCACGGGCGGAACCGACCGTGGACAACATCACCCTTCTCAGGGACTTCGTTGCCTGGGAACCGCGAAAACTGCTGAAGAACCGGGCAAAGCTGATCCTGAAGAGAATGGAAGCCGAGGCCCAACGCCCCCTGGCGGCCGGGTGAGACCACCAAACACCATGGAACTTGCCACGGCCAAGGGGGAACACGAGTTTATGACTCTTGGTCCCGTCCCGACGGGTTGCGAGTCGGGGTCCTTTGTTTGTCGGTGGACTTCATGATGAGTCGGCCGCCGACAGCACATCACATATTGGGAATGGGAGCGTAGGATCGACCTATGTCGATGATCAACTACGCCAGCCGCGAAATAAACTGCAAGGTCGTCTACTACGGCTCAGGACTGGGCGGGAAGACGACCAATCTGGAATACGTCTACTCCAGGGTGAACCCGGATACGAAGGGGAAGATGATCTCCCTGGCCACCGATACGGAGCGAACGCTCTTCTTTGATTTCCTACCCATCGATCTCGGCGAGATCCGGGGTTTCAGGACCAGGTTTCATCTCTACACGGTTCCGGGGCAGGTCTATTACAATGCCAGTCGGCGGCTGATCCTGAAGGGTGTGGACGGCCTGATCTTCGTTGCCGATTCGCAGCGATCAAGACTGGAAGCCAACATCGAGGCGATGCACAACCTGTACGAGAATATGGAATCCTACGGGTACGATGTTGAGACCATCCCGTTCATCATCCAATACAACAAGCGAGACCTCCCCGACATCATGTCCGTGGAGGAACTCCGATCCGTCTTAAACCCCATGGGGGTTCCGGATTTCGAAGCTGTGGCCGTGGAGGGCGAGGGCGTATTCCAGACTCTCAGCGCCGTCAGTAAGCTGGTCGTGAAGTCTTTAAGCTGAGGCGCCAATGGCCCCTGGCCGTCTCACTCCACCCAACCTCATCACCTTCGGTCGGATTCTGGCGTGTCCGGCGGTGTTCGCCCTTATCTTCATGCCCTCCGTCACCGGCCGCCTATTGTCGTTCGTCCTGTTTCTGGCTGCCGCTCTGAGCGACCTGTGGGATGGGTATCTGGCCAGAAAGCATGGGCTGGTGACGGATCTCGGCAAGCTCCTGGACCCCCTGGCAGACAAGCTCCTCCTGGCCTCGACCGTGATTCCCATCTACGTCCTCTCCCACCGGCCGGGGGAGATCGGCACTCTCCCCTGGTGGGGGCCCCTTCCGCTCTGGGTCGTCCTGATCCTGTTCGGTCGCGAGATCGCCATTACGGGCTTCCGCGCCTGGGCCGCACGCAAGGGCGTGGTGATCTCCGCCGGGAAGTCCGGGAAGCGTAAGGCCTTGAGTCAGAATCTTTTCATCGGAGGGGCTCTACTTTGGTACCCCCTCCGAATGCTGGCTGCGGAACGTGGATGGGATGGGGGGTTCTGGGGCTTTTGGCAGGGTCTTCATGGAGCCTGGATCGGCATCACCCTCTCCGTGGCCATCATCCTCACGGTGTACTCCATGGGCGACTACCTCTGGACCTACCGGAACCTGGCCGGAGTAAAGCGTTGACCTTAGGCCACGAGTCCCGTGAGCCCCCGTCGGCCTCGGTGGTCAGCGTAGGTGACGAGCTGCTCTTCGGCCAGACGGTGGACACGAACGGATCCTGGTTATCCAGTGAGCTGTCGTCCCTGGGTTTCCGGGTCGTTCGTAGGTCGGTGGTGGGTGACGTGGAACTCGAGATCAAGGATGTCGTTCGGGAAGCCCTGGCGTTGGCCGACGTGGTCTTGGTGACGGGTGGCCTGGGTCCGACCCCGGATGACTTGACCCGGCAGGCGGTGGCCGACCTTCTCGGAATACCCCTGGTCCAGGATCCGGACGTCCTGGAAGATCTCCAGGGCCGGTTCCGAACCCGGGGGTTCGAAGAGATGCCGGAGGGAGCCGAGAGGATGGCTCTGGTTCCGTCTGCGGGCAGTGCCATCCCAAACCCCCATGGGGCTGCTCCCGGCTTGGTGATGGGGGCTTCCGAGGGCGGCCTTTGTATCCTGCTTCCGGGAGTCCCCAGGGAGATGAAGGGGATTTTCGAACCAGGCGCCCGAAGGCTTTTGGCGGACCGGTTTCCACTCCGGTTGAGGAGGGTGGTCCATCGTGTGATCCATACCTTCGGCGTTCCGGAATCCATCCTGATGGATGAACTTCAGCCCCTGATCCCGCAGGATGTCCCGGACGTGGGCCTGGCCTATCTCCCGGACCAGTTGGGTGTCCGACTTCGGCTGACAACCTTGGAAAGGGATAGCCGTCAGGAAGCGGAAGACAGGCTCCAGCGCTTCGAGGATTCTCTCGACTCGGTCTTGGCCCGGTATCGCTTCCGAGCCGCCACCGGGGACCTTGCGGAGGCTGTCGGAGCCGGCCTACGGGACGGAAACCTTACGCTGGCCGTGGCCGAGAGTTGCACCGGAGGGCTCATATCGAAACGCCTCACCGATATCCCCGGCTCGTCCGGGTATTTCCTGGGCGGGATCGTGGCCTATGCCAACGAGGTGAAGGAAAAGCACCTGGCCGTGGCGAAAGATCTGATCGAGGAAGCCGGGGTGGTAAGCGAAGGGGTGGCCAAGGCCATGGCGGAGTCGGTGAGGGCCGAGTTCGGGGCGACCCTGGGCCTGGGGATCACCGGCATTGCCGGACCCAGCGGGGGATCTCCTGAAAAACCAGTGGGCACGGTCTGTATGGCTGTAACCTCGGCGGGGCGCACGGAGGTGAGAAGGGAACATCTCCTGGGCGACCGTGAGGCGGTGCGGGAACGGGCCGCCCACGCGGCCTTGGGGCTCCTCCTTCGGCTCCTGGACGGGAGGCTCGAATGACGGGCCTCTATAGGGAAGGCCAGGCCCCCGGTGCTCAGGGGATCGATCTCTCCTGGCGGCTGTGGGAGGCTCCGGCACCAAGGTCGGCACTCCTTCTCGTGCATGGTCTGGGGGAGCATTCCGGTCGATATGACGCTTTTGCTTCCACCCTCGCCTCCGAAGGCAACTCCGTCTTTTCTTTCGATCTCCGTGGTCACGGGCGCTCCCCCGGGGCCCGAGGGGACGTGGATGCGTTCCCGAGGCTTTTGGAAGATCTTCTCGGGATGGAGGCCGAGATGGCCCGGCAAGTGCCCGGGCATCTGCCCCGGTACCTCATGGGCCATTCACTGGGAGGCCTGATCTGTATCAGGCGTCTCCAGGTTTTCAAAGGCCCTTTCGAAGGAGCGATCATCTCGGCACCATGGATGGCCACCGCTCTTCCGGACTGGCTCCGGAAGGTGGGTCGGTTCCTGGGCGTGGCCCTACCGACCGTTCCCCTTCCGGCTGGGATCAACCCTGGACGACTGACACGGGATCCTGATATGGTCCGGGCATGGCGGGAGGATCCCCTGATCCATACCCGGGTCACGGGGCGGTTCTTTCGGGAAGCGGAGCGCGAACAGCGGCGGGCTTGGATCTCCCCCATGCCCAAGGATCTGCCCCTGCTCTTCCTCATCCCCGGGGATGACCAGGTGGTGCGGAGCTCTGTGACAGAAACCTTCGCCCGGGGAATTGCGGGAGCCGGGACCCAGGTTGAGCTTCTCGAGGGGCGGCGACATGAACCGCTGAACGATCTGGGCCGGGATGAGGTATACGAAATGGTGATAGATTGGTTGGCGGCTCAGACAGGGGCCGATCCGGACTAGCCCCGGTTACCGGGGTTTCTTTAAACCTGAAATGGGCTTGGCTCGTAAAAAGAAATGACGAAAGAAGAATCGAGGAATGGTGGTGTCCCCGAGGGTGGGGACGGTGGGCCTCCGGAGGGAAGCGTCGAGGAGGAGGGAAGGTCCCAGGCTTCGGACTCCCCGACCCCTGAGGAGTCCGGGGAAAGCTCCCCGCTGGACGCCGATGAGGTTGGTGCCGGGGAGGACGTCCCGGAGGGGGCAGACGACACCGGGGAAGGTGAAGATCTGGAGGCCCTTCAGGCCGAGCTCGGCCGATTGAGGGACCGGCACCTCCGGTTGGCGGCCGATTTCGAGAATTACCGAAAAAGGGCCAGCGCCGAGCTCACGGGGAACTGGGTGAGAGCCAGGGCCGACCTGGTCCGGTCTTTGGTGGAGGGCTTGGACGACCTTCAGAGGGTCGGCGCCTTCACCTCTGAGGATACCACGGTGGATGCCCTGATCGAGGGAGTCGATCTCGTTGAGCGGAACATCCTGAAAGCCCTCACCGAGGCCGGCCTGGAGGTCCTGAATCCCGAGGGCCAGCGGTTCGATCCCAACATCATGGAAGCCATGATGAGGGTTCCGACGGAGGAACCTGGACAGGACGAGACCGTCCACCAGGTCTTCCTCAAGGGGTACATGTTCAAAGACCAGCTGGTTCGCCCGGCCCGGGTCAGCGTGTATAAGGACGACGACTAGAGTCCCCCTGCGGGGGGTTACCGAGAAGCTTGAATGACGACACCAACAAAAGACTTCTATGAGATCCTGGGGGTGAAGGAGAAGGCTACCCCAGCCGAGATCAAGAAGGCCTACCGAAAGCTTGCGAAGCAGTATCACCCCGATGCCAACCCGGGGAATCCGAAGGTGTCCGAGCGGTTCAAGGAAATCGGGGAGGCATATTCCGTCCTCTCGGACGTGAAAAAGCGGAAGCAGTACGATCAGATGAAGCGTCTGGGTGCTTTCGGGCTGGGTGGGCAGCCAGGGCGGGGCCCCTTCAGCAGAGGCGGGCCCGGGCCCGGCTTCGGCGGGACACAGCCTGGTGGGAGTTTCTCTTTCGACGACCTGTCCGATTTCGGGGGGGGGATCTCGGATCTCTTCAGCACCATCTTCGACCGAGGTGCCAAGAAGGAGCCGAGTAAGACCCGCCAGGGTCCTGCGAAGGGCAGGGACGTCGAGTACCTGGTCGAGGTGGCTTTCGAGACCGCCGTTCGGGGTGGCAGGATCGGCATCAACGTCCCCATCACCGAAGAGTGCGCCACCTGCGGCGGATCCGGGGCCACGCCCGGTACCTCCTCCAAGACCTGCTCCGAGTGTAAAGGTTCCGGGAACGTGTCCTTCGGTCAGGGCGGCTTTGCGGTGAAGCGTCCCTGCCCTGCCTGCATGGGCAGGGGAACCATCCCCGAGAAGCCGTGCAAACCCTGCGACGGGACCGGGACGGTCCGACAGACACGAAAGATACAGGTCACAGTTCCGAAGGGTGTGGAGAACGGATCAAAAGTCAGGTTGAGCGGTCAGGGAGAGCGCGGTTCGGCGGGAGGCATTCCCGGAGACCTGGATATCACCTTCAAAGTCAAGCCTCACCGTTTCTTCCGTCGGGACGGGCTGGACCTGGAGGTCACGATTCCCATCAATATCGCCCAGGCGGCGCTCGGCTCGAAAATCAAGGTCCGAACGCTGGATGGAAAAAAGGTGGTGCTCCGGATTCCTCCGGCTACTCAAACCGGCACGCGGTTCAGGATCCGAGGCCAGGGCGTGGAGAAGGGGGGCCGGATCGGGGACATGTTCGTCGAGGTCAAGCTGGAGGTGCCGGAGGAGCTCTCTCCGGACAGTCGGAAGCTCATGGAGGAGTTGGCGACGAACGCCGATCTGAAGTATTGAGGATCCGTCGTCCGGCCCCGGTCGGAACTCCCGGATCAATCGTTCCCCGAGATCCTCCCGCCCCCGAGGACCCGGTCGTCTGAGAACAGGACGCCGGATTGGCCCGGCGTCACGGCAAAATGGGGTTCGGCTAGGGTGAGGCCCAGACTCGCGTCCCCGACGCTCTCGATTCGAGCTGGGAAGGCCCTTGCTCGATGCCGGAGCTGAACCTGAACCTCGGCCCCAGGGATCAGGGGGTCCGCCAGCCAGTTCACCTCCCGTAACGCCAGCTCTTCGGCGAACATGTGATCCTTTGGTCCCACCACCACCTCCCTTGTATCCGGTCTCACAGCGACGACAAACATGGCCTCTGGGAACCCGCCCGGAAGCCCCTTCCGCTGCCCTACCGTGAAGTTGGCGTAACCGCCGTGGCGCCCCACGACTTCGCCGACGGTGGTCACGATCGATCCGGGTTGAAACGCCGGGTGAGCAGCGGGCAGCCGAGTTCGAAGGAGGTCTCGGTAATCTCCGGTCGGCACGAAACAGATTTCCTGGGACTCGGGCTTGTCCGCCGTCACCAGACCCCTGTCCCTGGCCAGCGCCCGAACCTCTGCCTTTGTGTGGTCTCCCAGGGGGAAGTGGAGGGAGGGAAGGGCAGACCTCGGGAGGCCCCAGAGAAAGTAAGCCTGGTCCTTTTCTCGGTCCGCGCCCCTCATCAGGGATGGACCGCCTGGGGCGTTCCTGTCCATCCTGACGTAGTGCCCTGTGGCGATCCCATCTGCCCCCATCTCATGGGCTCGCCTCAGGAGGTCGCCGAACTTCGTGAACGAGTTGCATCTGACACAGGGATTCGGGGTCCTTCCTTTTCCGTACTCTTTCACGAAGTCGTCGATAACGTCCCGGGTGAATTCCTCCTCCACGTCAAATACCGAGTGGGGAATGCCCAGGGCTCGGGCCACGGCCCTGGCGTCGCTGACCCCTTCGAGTCCGCAGCAGCTTTTTCCGTGAGATGGCTCGCCGGTGTAGCAGAAGGTCCTCAAAGTCGCGCCGATTACCTCGTGGCCAGCCTCGACGAGAAGTGCAGCGGCTAGTGAGGAATCCACGCCGCCGGACATGGCAACGAGGATCTGTTTCAACACGGACTCCCTGCGAGGTCTGGACGGTGCATGGGCCTGAGGGGCTAGAACGTGGATACCGACAGGGAGCCCAGAGAAGGAACCTGAACGGTCTCCCTCGTCCAGAAGGGCTCTCCGTATTCCACCCGTATCAGAGATCCCACTCTGGCGGCGTGGGCCCTGATCTGTTCCTCCAGGGCCCGTCCGCCTCCTGGGAATACCTCTCCGGCTTGGACGGCGCCCCCGAACTGGGAGCTGTAGGCGGCAACAGCGGCCAACTTCCGGTCCATCTGGTCGGAGATATCCACCACAAAGGTCGGCTTCTGCGGCTCCTCCCTGAACGAAAGGGCATGGACAACCTTGAACGGCCGGAAGGGAGAGCCCTCTGCCGGGAAGTTTGTCAACCCTGCGAGGTAGGCTGTGTCGTAGACCAATTCCGCAGCAGCCCGGTGGTCCGGGTGCCGACCCTGAAGCCAGTGGGTGATGACCACTCGGGGCCTCAGCTCCCTCAGAATCCCCGCCAATGTGACCCTGGTTTCTGGCGTGTTTTGTAGCCTGGCATCGGGGAGACCCGCGTTCCTGCGGACAGCAAGACCAAGGCGCTCGGAGGCGGCCTCTGCCTCCCGAGCCCTGAGTTCCGGCGATCCCTGGCTCCCCATCTCACCCCGGGTCAGATCCAACACCCCCGTGCGCTCTCCCCGGTCCTTGGAAACCAAGAGGGAACCACCACAAATCAGCTCCGCATCGTCGGGGTGGGCTACGACGGCCAGCAGGTCGAGAGGTTCCATAGAGAGATCTGAAGTCTGAGAAAAAAGTCCGGAGAAGTTGCGGCGGACGCCCTTATTCGTAACGGAGTGCGTCCACGGGATCCAGTCTGGAGGCCCGGACGGCTGGGAGCAACCCGAAGAGCATTCCGGTCAGGAGGGCCATCGTCAGAGCCGCCAGGATAGACCAGAGAGGAATGGACGCCGGGATGGGCGTGGCCCTTTCCACCGCTTCGGCTGCGACGGCTCCCAGGATCATCCCTACCGATCCCCCGAGGAAGGTCAGAACGCCCGCCTCCACGAGAAACTGCCATAGGATCTCTCGCCTCGTGGCGCCCACGGCCTTTCGCACGCCGATTTCCCGGGTCCGCTCCGTCACGGAGATCAGCATGATGCCGATAACACCCACCCCCCCCACCATTAGTCCCACGGAGGAAAGGGCCAGCATCACGATAAAGAAAACGCCGGTTAGCTGGTTGAACAGCTCCACCAACTGAGCCGAGCGCAGAATCGCAAAGTTGTTTTCCTCCTGGGGACCCAGGCCCCTGAGGGTCCTGAGAAGGCTGATGATCTGATCCTCCACGGTGGCAGGCGGCACACCTTCCTCCGGTACCACCAGAACCTGGAAGAACATGTCGTCGGCTTTCAGCCGCTTCAGGGCCGCGGTGAAGGGAAGAATGGCGAAGTGTTCGACGACATCGGAAAAAACGTTGTCCCCTATGTCGAAGACTCCGATGACGGTGAACAGCTCGTTCACTCCCCTTCTACCCGACGAGATCCTCACCCGTTTTCCGATGGGATCCAGGGATCCGAAGAGTTCTTCAGCCAAGGCACTCGAGATGACCAGGACCCCCCGAGCCTGGTCCACCTCCGCAGGGATGAAGTTCCGGCCGGCCGAAAAATCACCAATGGTGTAGCCCGTCCACCCTGCGGAATTTCCGCTGGCCTGAACTCCTCGTACCCGTCGCCCGGCGTATGAGATGGACAAGCTCATGTCGAAGTCCACGATGGCTTCCCGGATGGCGGGCAGTCGGCCGATCCGGTCGGCTTCCAGCGGCGTGATTTTCGGCTTGTTCCACCAGGGCGGGCGGCCCGATCCGTCGGTGACGATCCGCACCTCGGTCATGTCGAAGCGCGTTACGATCAGGTTCTCCTCGCCGGCCGACTCGAAGGCCTCGAGCACGCTGCTCCGAATCCCGGTGATGAGGGCAGCCATGGTGACCACCACGGCCACACCGATGGCGACACCGAGGATGGTCAGGCCGGTTCGAATCCGGTTGACTCTGATGGCCGTCAGGGCGATCCGGACCCCTTCCTCCAGCATGTTCAGAGGCCCGCCGGGGGCGCCGTTCGAGTCACTCATAGCGGAGAGCGTCCACTGGATCGAGCTTGGCTGCTCGAGCCGCGGGGTAAACGCCTGCGATCATCCCTACGGCCACGCCCAAGCCCACCCCCAGGGTGATCCACTTGGGAGCCAACGCCGCAGGCAGGGGCGAAAGGGCCGCGACCAACCACGTCAATGCAATGCCAATTCCGACGCCTATGGTCGCACCGACCCCGGACAACGTGGCCGACTCGATCAGCACCTGAACAACGATGTCCCGCCGACGGGCCCCGATGGCCTTCCTCACGCCGATCTCCCGGGTCCTTTCCATGACCGAGACCAGCATGATGTTCATGATCACGATCCCGCCTACCACGAGCGAGATCCCCACCAGACCCGGGAGGGCCATGAAGAGGATTCTGGAGATAGTGTCCCAAAAGCCCAGGGACTCCTCGGCGGTCTCCAACTCGAAGCTGTTGGGGTCGGACGGCCGAAGGCCATCTTTGGTTCTCAGGATGGCTTCGATTTCCATCATCGCCGGTTGGAGGCCGTCCGGTGTTTCGGTCCGGATCAGGATGTTGTCGATGAAACCCCGGGGGCTCACGACGTTTTGAATTGGGGAGAGGCCCGGCGCGATGGCCCGGTTGTCCAGAGAGAACCCGAAAAGGGACCCTTGTTCTTCTAGAATCCCGATTACTCGGTAAGGAAAACCTCGGATGCGGACGGATCTCCCGAGGGGATCCAGACCCTGGAAGAGGACTTCGGCGGTACGTTTGCCGAGGATGACCACGGCCACCCCCCGCTCGGCTTCCTGAGGGCTGAAAGGTCGACCCCGTTCAACCACCAGGTTGCGGATCTGTAGGAGATCCGGCGGGCCCGCCGAGATGATCACGTTCTCGACTTTCCTCCCGTTGTCACCCTCCAGGGTCCCCATGTTGTCACTCTCGGCCGCCACCAGAGCCGGAACTGTGAGATTCTCCTTGATGATATCGGCGTCCTCGTGAGTGAGGCGCCGTCGCCGGGCCCACTGCCTTGCTTCTCGGGTTCCGGCTTGAATCTGGACGGAGGGAGCCCGGGACACCGTGATCGTGTTGATCCCGAAGATCTGGCTGGCAAAGTCCTCTTTGATGTACCTGTCCATGCCCTCCACGACGCTCACCACCACCAGGAGGAACATGACGCCGATGATCACCCCAAGGAGGGAGAAGAAGCTCTTGAGCTTCTCCGTCCTGATCTGCGTCAGAGCCAGGAAGACGCCCTCCCAAACGTTCATGCGATGGAACCCCCGGGGGGAGCGGCCCACCGGCCGATACAAGTCATCATCAGCGGGCCCCCCGGCCGGATGGGCCTCCGTTTCCCGCCTCTTCCTCGAGCAATCGAACCGGGTCCTCGTTGTTCAACTCCCGGATCCGTTGGTATGGGCCGGCCACGACCGTGTCCCCGACCTGAACCCCCGAGATCACCTCGAAGTACTCCTGACCCGTGATTCCCACCTCTACCGGGGTGAAGTAGGCCAACCCTTCCCTTACGACAAACACCCCTTCGATATCCGGATCCTGTTGGCTCCTGGCCACCGGGCCCTCGGGCCTCCGCTCCTCCTGGACATTGGAGGACTCCTCATCGGTGCGTGCCCCCCGGGAAACCGAGTCTCCTTCCGGTTCCCTGACCGTCAGGGAGATGATGGGGATCGAGGGGACGCCCGTTCGGGTAGCCGTCACGATGTCGGCCGTGGCCGAGAGATCAGGGCGGAGCTGAATCCCCGGATCGTCCAGCGTGATCACCACCTCGAAGTCGATGGCCGCGGTCTGTCCTGTACCGGCGGTTTGGGAGGGAGGTCGGATCGCGCTGTTCCCGATTTCGGTCACGCGGCCGCCGAAGGCCCGGCCCGGAAACGCGTCCAGCTCGAGAATCGCGCTGTCCCCCAGTGTGATCTCGGGCACATCGGTTTCGTCCACTTCCATCACCGCTTCCACGACAGAAAGATCGCTGATGGTCAGGATAAGGCTCCCAGGGTTGTTCATCGTTCCCAAAACGACGGTCTCTCCGACCTCGACATTGAGTCGAGTGACCTTCCCCGACATGGGTGCCGTTATGATGGTCTTCCCGAGCTGGTCCTGGGCCTCCTCCAGGGCCGCGCCGGCCTGGGAGACACCGAACTCGGCCGCTTCGTAGAGGGCCTGAGCCACTTCCAAGGTGGTGGCTGCGTCCTCTACCTGTTGCCGGCTCACCAGGGTGGAGTCGCGAGCCCAAAGGGCCGCCATTCGATTGTTGTCCCGATCCGACCGGAGCAGATTCGCCCGCTGCTGGGCTGCCTGGGCACGAGCTTGAGAGAGGGTGGCCTGGGCTCTGGCCACGGTGGCCTCCAGCTGACTCGGATCAATCCTGAGGAGGATGGTCCCTTCGGTGACGTCGTCGCCTTCCTCCACATTCAGCTCGATGATCCGTCCCATGACATCGGCGCTGATGTCCACAGCCCGCCTGGCACGAATGTTCCCACTGACGGTGACGGTGGCTACCAGATCCCTGGTCTGCACCTCCTCCATTCGGACCTCGATCCCTCGACCATTTCCGCCCTGCACTATGCTGATGACGGTGGCCGACCCCAGCACCAGAACCAGGGCAATGCCGGCGATGATCTTCCCACGTTTGGTCATGAATCTATGCCTTTCCGGACCACCTTACGGCGTCCGAAGCGATGTCCCGACGACGTTCTCAAGACTGGCTAACGCATCGTGGTATGCAAAAACGGCCGCAATTCGATCCCGGTCAGCTCCTGCTTTCACGGTTTCGGCTTCGACCAGCTCGAGAAATGTAGCTAAACCCAGCCGATATCGTTCCTGCGCCAGCCGGAGTTGCTCGTCGGCCCACACCTGGTTCTGCTCTTCGAGGAGGGCTGCCTCGAAGGCCGTGTTCAGCGTGGCCAGCCCGCTGGCGATGTCGGCTTTAAGAGCCAATTCCGAGTTCCTGAGCTGGTACTGAATGTCGTCCTCCGCAATCCGCGCGGTTTCCAGGTCCCGTTGCCGCCGCCGGCCCTGGAAGATGGGAATGCTGATGGAGAACGACGCCGACGGTGGCTGCCGCACGAAGTCGAACGGAAAAGCGTTGTTTTGATTGATCACCGCCCGCCGCTCGGCCTCGGTGAAGAGGTACTGAGAGCAGTCCGTAGGGGGCAGAGGATCCGCCAGCCTGGAATACAAATCGTTGGTGGCCTCGCAGTTCGCGATCCGTCCAAAAGCGGCACCCTGGGCCTGGGCCACCAGGAACTCCGAGGTCGAAGCCTCCCGAGCGAATCCACTTGTGCCTGCGGAGAGAGAGATAGTGGGAAGGTAGGCAGATCGGGCCATCTTCACCGAGTATTCCTGGACCCTCTGGGAGGCCCTCAGACTCCGCAGCGTGGGATTCCTTTCCAGGGCCAACGAGACCAGCTCCGACTCCCGCCACCGCGGCTCGGCAAGGGTGAACTCGGTTCCGAGGGAGAACCCGTCCTGGGGGTCCAGGCCCATGGCCTGAGCCAACCGGAATTTGCCCGTGCGGACGGCATTCTCGATCACCAGGACTTGAACCCTCGCCCGCCCCACGGCTACCTCAGCCTGCCGGGTGTCCAGGGGCGTTCCCGAACCCACCTCAAACTGACCCTCTGCCAGTCTCAGATTCCCCCCGGCTCGTTCCAACTCCTGCTGGGCCACGGAGAGGGCCTCCTGCTGCCGGAGGACCTCCAGGTATGCCTGTGTGACCTGGAACACGACTCCAGCCTCGCTGGCTTCCCCCTGGGCCACCTGGGCGTTCCGATCCGCCTTCGCCTGGGGAAGAGCCAGAAGCACCCGGCCGTCGAGAGTATACGACAGCCCCAAGCTATAGGAGGAGAAGTAGTAGGAGGGCTGGTTCCCGAACCCCAGCTCGGTCAGGGTTACGCTTCCGACCTGTCTCTCACCCGAACCCTGCCAGGAGAGGCTCGAACCGGCGCTTGCCGACGGGAGCAGGGCGCCATAGGCGGCCTTGACGTTCCAATCAGCGACCTCGGCATTGTTGAGCTCGGCCTGGTGGAGGGGACTGTAGCGGGTGGCGATTCGAACGGCTTCTTCCAGGGAAAGAGACTCTGGGATCAGCTCCTGGCCGGAGAGGGAATTGCCGGCCAAAAAAACAAAAAGGAGGGCCGTCAAAAAAGCCCTCGAGAATCGATGGGTGCTCACAGAGGCACTCCTTAAGGGCGAGGGGACGTGAGTATGCATGGTCGGAGAACTCTACGGCCTGGTGAAGGCCGCGGTTTCATCAGCATTTTCGGTCTGGAATGGGTTCTACTCATTACGGATGCTACGAGCCCCGGGGGGTGAGTCTTCAACAGGATTGAAGGTGGAGGATCAGCTCAGAGTTTCCCGCTCGGCCACGTAGGCCTGGGAGGGGATCTCGACCCGTAGGATCCGACCCTGGTTGTCGAACCAGATGTCCCGGGGTGAGTTGCCTCCCTCCAGGTGGAAGCGTCGGGCGTCGGGGACCAGAACGCCTCCCACCCGAATCTCTTCCTGGCCGACCAACGAAAGGGTCATCCGGTTTTGGTTTCCGCCCCGGGGAGAGAGGACGCTGAGAGACACCGCGGGGCCGTTCTCCAGAAAAGGGCCGAGAAGGAAATACTGATGAGCCACTCCCTGGTCGAGGATTACCGAGCCGGGCCCGGCCCGAAATTCTCTCAGCTGTTCGCCAGATGCCGACACGATCCGTGCCAGGTAGCGGTTGTCGGTTACGTTCACGAAGATGTCTGTGTTCTCGGTCCCGGTCACTTTGATCTGGTAGGTGGATACGCCGAGGGTCTCACCCTGGACCTCCATCGCGGCGGCCAGGCTGAGGCTTCCGTCTTCCAACTCCAGGTCTACGGTACCTCTCAGGATCAGCCTATGCTGTTGACTCGGACCGATCTGGCGAATGGAAAACTCTTCCCGACCCACCGGCTCGCCGTTCAGGTATATGCGGAAGGCGTTTTCGTCCAAGGCTACGTTCTGGCCGGCGGCCATGCCCGGGACCAGGGGTATGAGGAAGGCAAGCGGGGCCAACATCCGACGAATCATTGGGTGGCTTTCCTTTCAGCTGTTCTTCATTCCATATCCTGACCCTGGTACCCGCCTCGCCGCCGGATAGTTCGCCTATCGGGCGTCAAAAGTCCGGCTCTTGAACCACGCTTTGCACCACGTCCGGAAGCATCATCCGCCGGACCCCTCACCCGGAGACGCTTCCCCGAAGAGGACCTCTGAGAGCGATTCTACGTATCGATAGAAGATGGCCTCTCCCTTTTCCGTCGACGCTCGGGAGGGAAAGCCCAGTGTGCCCCGGGATCCCGGCGGGGGTGTGGCGACTCTCCCCTGAGCATATCTTCGATAGGTCCTGGGATCGGCGGCGACATCGGCTGCCTGGCCGATCCTCACGAGGGAAGGGGCAAGGTACAACATCAGAGAGGTTTCCAGCTCCCCTCCATGTTCGGAAAGGGGAGAAGCTTCGAGGAGGTCCCCTACCTCGATGGTGAAGATGTTCACTACGGTTGTGATGGCGGAGGAGGTCATGGCCATGAGCAGGGCATCCAAATGAGGCTCATGTTGGTAGGCGGTAAGGAGAATGAACTCCTGGATCCCGTCATCCTCCCATTTCGCCAACACCTCGT
Organism: Gemmatimonadota bacterium; assembly: GCA_013043565.1. Taxonomy (GTDB): domain Bacteria; phylum Gemmatimonadota; class Gemmatimonadetes; order Longimicrobiales; family Gaopeijiaceae; genus JABDNZ01. Next base: position 17,418 of record JABDNZ010000513.1, read on the forward strand.
TCAAGGCCCTGTGAAGGGTTTTTCTTTCGATCCCGGTGGACCCGGCGTACGACTCCTTCCCCGAGTTCCAGACTCCGTAATGAAACGTTGGGGCGAGGAGTGTCCTGGAACATTGGGAGACCTCCTGGGCCACCCGCTCGGCGATGAACGTGTTGGTGCCCAGGGGGAGATGTGGCCCATGCTGGACAAGGGCCCCCACAGGGAGGATGAGGCGCGGATCCGTGGCCAGGATCCGGCCCACTTCGGGCCAGGGCAGGTGCCCAAGGGACCATGACGGATCGGGGCCCCCTCCTTTCGCCCTTCCCTGGTAGTACTCAGGCTCGGTCCTCATGGCATATCCTTTGGGGCGGAGTGTTGGGCCTGGCCGCATGGACCCGATGGCCCTCTCCCTGGTGGCTCCTGCTTTCGGCGGGGTGCTTTCTCCTCTGGGCCCTTCGCCCCAATGCGAAAAGGCGCCTGCAGGTTGTCGCCGCTCTTTCCCTCTTGGCTGGGACAGTATTGGGC
>JABDNZ010000521.1 GCA_013043565.1 Gemmatimonadota bacterium
CAGCAGCATAACGGACATGAGCCTGGGAGTAAGCCCCAAGGCCGACGCCGGAAAACGGATGATCCTTGATTATGATCCAAGCCGTCTTCCAGATATTGAGCCGCTGCTCCGCCGATCCTTCCTCGTCCGCCTCCGCAACGTTCTCCAGATTTGTCAGGGTGGCCACGCCCCTAAAACGCTCCCAGGCTGAATTAGGGATCATGGCCAAAGCCAGTACGGCCATGGCGCCACCCAAGAACATGGCCTTGGCCTTTTTCTTATGTCGGAAGAAGCCCACACCCGCTACCACCAATAGGGCCAGGAAGGCCCCCCTGCTCTGGGTGAGCAGAATCAAGAGCGGAAACACGACAACACTTGCCAGGGCTCCCCAACGGAACAGGCCCCTTCTCTCGGTCGCCACCAACGCCCAAGCGATGGAGAGAGGGAGAAAGCAGAGAGCCGCGAGGTCATTGGGATTCTCGAAGATGAACTTCCAGATTGCCCGGTCCCAGGCCGTGTAGCCCCTGAGAAAGTTGAAGATCGCTCCCCGAGCCGGCCAAAAGGCGAAACAGGCGATAAAGAAAACGATGAAGAACCGGAACTGGGCCGGCGTACGGATCACGTTCACGGCAACAAAGGCGATGGCCCAGAGCTTCACCCCGGTTTCCAAGGACATGAAGACAGCCCCCGAGAACTGGGAGGCTACGCTCCACAACGCACTCCATGCCAGGAAAACACCGAACAGAATAAGGAACTGAGGGAGTTTGAGTCGACGTGGCTCCAGGAACACTCCTATTAGAGCCAGGATGATGGACGCTTCCCCAATCGGGAGGCGGTATGAAACGATGGCGAAGATGTACCCCAACAGGCCGAGGTACCCCAAGCTCCAGGAAATCTGGCTGACCCGCCCGTAACGCTCGTAGGCGCGATCCAATCCCCCACCCTCCTCCGGGGTGGGTTTCGATCGCTCTTGCACGCCGGCGGGTCTCAGAGGCCGTCCTGCCAAGCCTGGGAACCCTGGAGTGAAGGTAGGTTTCTCCATGTCCCTTTACGCAGCTGGGTTTTCTTGGAGCTCTCCCATCTCAAGAGCCCTGTTGAATAATACCACCCTCTCACCGTTCTGAGGACGGCTATCGATACTCGAAGGCCTTCTCACCACCCTAGTCCCCCGACAACTCTTTAGACGAAACCGCGCCCAGCCACCCGGCGGGGTGTTTGATCTCCCCGGAGAAAAAAGACCCTGGGTCGAAGTCACTACCGAGTCCTTCACCTACGGCCCGAACCGCTTCGGGGGAGTCCGACACCAATGGCCACCGGAACTTGCTGAAAGCGTGCCGCGAAATGGGAATCCGGTGTGGATCGAAGCCGAGGAGTTGGACGCAAATCCAATCAACTGCTGGGGCATTAGCCCCGGCGAGTAGCAGCCCCATCGGGAGAGCATCGGGAGCGAGGGGTCCATCGCCCTGGCCCGCCGTTACCGCGTCCACGACATGGATCACCTTCCTCTGGGGACTATCAGCCAGCGTACCGTCTGACCTCCCGTAGAGGAGAATCCGGTTGAGGTCCAAACAGGTCCTCCAAATTGTATCGTTCCCCCACCAGGCACCCTCTATCTCGTCTGATCCATTCAGGTGCTTCGCAAACCTTGCTGCGATGTCAGCCGCCGAGCGCCATATCCGGGCGCCGGCCCTGGATCGGGCCATATTGTACCGATCCATGGTCTTCTCTAGGAGGAACCGGAACCGGCCGCCGCCCTCATAGCAATCACCCCCCCTTGCCGATCCGCCAAGCCGGTGATGAGGAAGAAACTCTTTGTTTCCATTTATTCCGATGAGGTTCTTAAGAGCACAGGTGACACCTGCCTTCTTATGTGTCTTGAGCTTCGGGAGGTTGATGACGATATCTGCTTCGATGGCTTGCCGGGCCACAAGGTACTGGTGCTTTCCGCTCCTATGCCGGTCAGCCAACAGACGAGGGTCGTACTGGGTCACCCTGAACTCGGGGGCTCCCGATGAAATTGGCTCCAGCAGGCTCCGCTCACCCAAGTCGAAAAGAACAAAGTCCGCCTCGGGCCGGAGGTCCTCGAAAGCCTCCCGGACACCGGCTAGCGTCGTGGACCTGGTCCGCCGGAAATCCTCCGGCCCCTGGAAGCGAGGGTCGGTCTCTCTCAGCTGATGAAACCACCCCTTCAAACCGGACTCCGTCACCAGAGTCTCAAAATCGCAACCCTGGATTGGGGCATCTCCAACGACCAAGCCTCCGGCC
>JABDNZ010000523.1 GCA_013043565.1 Gemmatimonadota bacterium
ACCGTGCCGAGGTGTGTTCGGGCCCCTGGCCTTCATGTCCATGAGGAAGGAGGAGGGTGAGGCGGGCTTCCTGGCCCCACTTCACCCACCCCGCAGCGATGAACTGGTCGATAACGACCTGCGCCACATTGACGAAGTCGCCGAACTGGGCTTCCCACAGCACCAGATCCGGATCCGTCCCCACCTCATAGCCATACTCGAAACCCAGGACGGCCGTCTCCGTCAGCGGTGAGTTGTAAGCCTCGAACCGAGCCGTGCCGATGTGCTCCAGGGGCACGTATTCATCACCGTTTTCCGCATCGTGGAGAACCAGATGGCGCTGGCTGAAGGTGCCCCGCTCCGAGTCCTGGCCACTCAACCGGATGGGCACTCCCTCCTCCAACAGCGAAGCGAAGGCCAGGGTTTCCGCATGAGCCCATTCAATTCGGAAATCGGGACCGAACTCGTAGGCTCTCCGCTGGAGTTGGCGAGCAAGCTTGGGGTGAACGGTGAAACCCTCTGGAGTTTCCAGAGCAGCGTCGTTCAAACGCGTGAGGGCGTCCAGCGGTACCTTCGTCGTTACCGGCTGAGGTGATTCCCGGCCAATGTCATCTTCGGCGGGTGGCGCCTCGTCCGGCTCCTCCCGCACCTCGTCCTGAGCGTCCCGAAGTCGCCTGGCCACCTCGGCCTGGATCATCTCGGCCCCGTCTTTCGACACGATCCTTTCCTCGGCAAGCCGCCGGGCCCACAGCGTTCGAACCGTGGGGTGGGAGTCGATGACCTGGTACTGCTCCGGCTGAGTGTACGACGGCTCGTCACCCTCGTTGTGGCCATGCCTGCGGTATCCGATGAGGTCGATGACGACGTCGTCGTGAAAGCGGTGCCGGTAGGCCATGGCCAGCCGAACCGTAGCGAGACAGGCCTCGGGATCATCTGCGTTCACATGGAACACGGGGATGTCGTAGCCCTTCGCCAGGTCGCTGGAGTACCGGGTGGACCGGCTTTCGTTCGGCTCGGCGGTGAAGCCGACCTGGTTGTTGGCGATGATGTGCAGGGTGCCGCCGGTGGAATAGCCCTCGAGCCGGGAAAGATTGAGCGTCTCCGCAACGATGCCTTCCGCCGCGAACGCAGCATCACCATGGATGAGAACGGGGACGACCGCGTCCACCTCTTGAGGCAGGTCCTTGTCCGGCCCTGCGAACTGTTTAGCCCGGGCCAGCCCCTCCACCACGGGGTTTACGAATTCCAGGTGGGAAGGGTTGGGAGTCAGACAGACGTTCACTTTTGATCCGTCCGGGAGGCGGTAGACCGTGTCCGCTCCGAAGTGGTATTTGACGTCCCCGGTTCCCTGGCGCGGGATACTCAACGCCGTGTCCGTCACCGGTTTGCCTTCGAACCCCAGCAGGACCTCCTGGTAGCTGACCCCGAGGATGTGGGCAAGAACGTTCAACCTGCCGCGGTGGGCCATCCCGATCACGATCTCCCTGCCACCGACCCGTGCGGACTCCTCGATGGCCTGGTCCAACATGGGGACCATCATGTCGGTCCCCTCTAGTGAGAATCGTTTTTGTCCCAGGTAGGCCCTGTGGAGGAAATGTTCGAGGCCCTCGACCTCCGAGAGCCGAATGAGGAGACGCTTCTTCTCCTCCTCGTTCAGTGGCCTGGTCAGAATCCCGTCTTCCACCTTTTCCCAGAGCCAACGGACCTTCTCGGGATCCTCCAGATGCTCGAATTCGTACCCGATGGAACCCACGTAGGCTTCCTCGAGGCGTCGCAGGACCCGAGCTAGAGGTTCGTCGCCCCATCGTGTCCTGATGATGGAGGCCGGGATTTCCTCCAGCTCCTCCATGGTGGTGTCGAAGAAGGCAGGATTCAGCTCAGGGTGACCCGGAGGTTCGGAGCCCAAGGGATCCAGCTTCGCCATCTGGTGGCCATGCTCCCGGTAAGCTTGGACCAAGGCGGCACCTTTCGCGACGACCCTCAGGAGCCGGTGGACGCCTTCCTGGTCCTCGGCGGACGGGGCCATGCTCGAAGCCACGGCCACCGCCTGGCTTTCCGATGGCTGGCCCGTCGGGGCTCCTTGGTCTGTGTCCGCCTCGTCGAAGGAAGCTGTCTCCGCGTCGACCTTCCGGGGTCGGGCAGGGGCGTCAGGGGGGCACTCGGGGACGAGGGTCTCCGGGACGATGAGACCCGCCTCGGCCGTGGCTTGGGGGCCTCGGCTGAAAAACGCACGCCATACCTCGGGAACCGATTCCGGGTTCCGAGAATACTCCTCATAAAGGAGTTGGGCGTAGGCGGCGTTCTGGTGGTCGAAAAAGGGCTCGCTCATGGCTCCAGTTTTGATGCCCCGCATTACCTTTTTTGGGCTGAAACTGTAAGCTACCTGATTTCGGGGGAAAGGACAGGTTTCCCGGATCAATCCACCCGATTCAGGGTAGCTCGAAGCCATGATACGCCTCACGGAGTCCGGGGTTCACGCCCGAGAGATCGAGGAAGTCTTCCACCCCGGTGATCCGGGTGTCTGGTTCAACCCGGAATGGGAGTCCCGTTTCCCCTGGCTTGCCCAGGGAATCACGGGGCGAAAGGGCCCGGACGGGAAAGCCCCGAGAAACTTTGCTCGGTTCGCCGACCCTCCGGCAAAGAGGGTCCGGCATGCCTGGGAGGCCCTGGGGAACAGCCTGGATTTTCCCCGGATCGCCCACTCCCGGCAGGTCCACGGGCGGCAGGTGTCGTTGTACGAATGGGTGCCGTCGGACTCCCTCCCATCGGAGCATGATCCAACCTCGGAAGAGGGTCCGAAGGTCGAAGAGGGACGAATGATCCTTGGGCCCGATGCCGATGGTCACCTCACCTCATCACCGGGTGTTCTTCTGGCGGTGACGGTGGCGGACTGCGTCCCCGTTTTTCTGGTGGACCCAGGGAAGAGGGTGGCCGGACTCCTCCACGCCGGTTGGCGGGGAACGGTGGTGGGGGTCCTGGAGCGGGGGATCGACCTCATCTCGAGAGAGTTCGAGTGTGGGCCGGGCGACCTACACGTGCACCTGGGACCGGCCATTTGCGGCGAGTGCTACGAAGTGGGGCCAGAGGTCCACATGGCCATGGGCCTGCCGGATCCAGGAGATCCCTCACCTGTGGACATCCGTGGCCACCTCACTTCTCGGGCTTTGGAGTTGGGGGTCCAGGAATCCAACCTCACCCGATCTTCCTGGTGCACTCTTTGTGAGGGCTCTCCCTTTTTCTCCCACCGGCGGGGGGACGCTGAAAGGCAAGTGGGTTTCCTGGGGGTCCGACTGCCGACCGACGGGTGAGCTCTGAGAAGCAGACCCCGGTCCGAACCCGTCCAAGCCTGGTAGGGCTTTGTTTCAGATGCCGGTGGGTTCGTGTCGTCAGGAATGATGCCGGCTCGGAATTTTTCCTCTGTGAGTACTCGAAGAAAGACGGCCGCTTCCGCAAGTACCCCCGCCTTCCCGTGTTGGAATGCCGAGCGTTCGAGGCCAACGACTAAGAGGGATCTCTCCGAACCGGCTCAGGCCCTCCCCACGTTTTTCATCACCTGGTCCACATAGTTGTCTACTCCCGCAAGAACTCGAACCAGGTCCTTTCTCTCTTCCGCGGCGGCGATGTCGGTTGCGAACTGCAGGAAGACCTGCCGAACCCGATCCCGTGGTTCAACGGAGCGGGTCCTACTCTTGCGAGGGGTCCGGCCGGCGGAAGAGGTCCCTTCCTTTTTGGCTCCGGCCCTGGCCTTTGCCGCCAGAGCCCGGCGGCGTTTCACCTGAAGGGGATAGCGGGAGTTGAATTGTCGCTTGCTCAGTCGGCCGATGGAGCTCTTGAACTTCTTGGTCCGCTCAAAGAGGTCTTCCAGCTGAATCTTGGGGTTCCTCTTCAGAGCGTCCTCCACAAACTTCATGACTTTTTCGTCGACTTCGGGCACGATCGGCCCCCTTCCTTTGCCAAGGGCAGGTCCCCGGGACCAAGTACTGGTAGAATAAGGTCAATAAGAAACCGTGCCGGTCGTAAGTCAATGACCGATATAGCTTCTCAATATGGGATATCAGGTTTTGACCGTGACGGCTCGATCGAATGTCTTTCCGAAGAGAGTCTTCTTTCGGGACACGGCCCACCGCTCCAAGAGCAGGTCGCCCTCGCCAGCCAACTGAAGCGTCATCTCCTTCTTTCCCCAGCTGACTTTCACTTCTTCGACATTCTGGAAGTGGGATCTGTCCAGCGCATCGGCAACTCTGAGGATGCTGGCGAGAATGGTGGTCCGTTCCTGGTCCTCATTGGACAATCGAACGAAGTCAGGATGATGTGCTCTCGGAATATTCTTTCTGTGGTAGCGGGCGATATTCGCGACCATGAGCATATCATTGGAGGAGAGGCTTGGAAGCTCGGAGTGGGAGAGGATGTAGAGGGAGTGTTTGTGGTGTCTCTTGTGTCCGACGAAGGCCCCGATGTCGTGGAGAATGGAAGCGGCCAGGAGGCGGCGCCGGTTCTGGGTTCCGAGGCCATGGAGCTCTTCGGTCTGGTCGAAGATCGAAAGCGCCAGCTTACCGACATGAAGCCCATGAGCTTCGTCGAACATGAACCGACGACCGAATGAGATGGCAGCCTTCGTGAGCTGTTGGTCCCTGCGGACCTCATGGGTCGTGTGGGAGATCAGATCGTCGACCAGATCCACGAGGATGCCTTCCTTCACCCCTACCCCCGGAACCAGAATCGCCTCGGCGGACGCCAGGCGCGCGAGGTGATGGTATACCATGGCAGCTGGCAGGATCACGTCGGCCCGGTCTTCCCTGAGGCCAAGCTGGGTCATCCTCTCTCGGTAGGAGAGACGGGAGAGAAGGTCGATCGCGGACCGCAGGTCCTTACTGGGAAGTGTCCCCACGCCGAGGGCGGTTCTTTGAACGCCAGCCAGATCGGCCAGGGCCTCGATGTTTCCTCCGGTCGCCACGAACCCCGCTGGGGACCAATATTGGGCCGGGTAGGGGATCCGAAGAGTCGAGACATAATCGGAAAGGAGGCGCTGGTATCCGGGCGATTCCGGACCGGCCTCGCTCAGCTCTTCCAGGAGCCGGACGGAGCCCATGGTGTGGGACTCGGTCCATAACATCCCCATGTCGTCCACCAGGGAGACCTCGACACTTCCCCCGCCGAGGTCCGTCAGGATCCACTGGCCTCCGGTGAGGTCGACTCGGTTCGCCACGGCCAAATGGACTAGGCGCGCCTCCTCCGAACCGGAGATCATCTCGAGAACGATCCCCGTTTCTTCCAGTATCCGGCCCACCAACTCGAAACCGTTCTTCGCCTCCCGCACCGCGCTCGTGGCCACGGCCCGGAAGCTGTCCATTTCCAGGCCCTTCATCTGGTCCCTGAACGATGCGAACGCCGCTACAGCCCCGTCCATCGCTTGCGGGGCCAGTTGGCCCGTGAGGAAGACCTGGTGACCGAGGCGCACCGGGACGCGTTGGTACGCCAGCGTCTCGAACTCAGTAGGCCCGGTGAACTCGGCGGCCAGGAAGCGGATGGCATTCGAGCCGGTATCGACGCATCCGACCCGGAAGGGGAATCCGTTGGAAGCCATGCCGATCAGACCCCTCCCAGCCGAACAAAGAGACTTCCGGTGAATGCGTTGAGATCTCCTTTGGAGACGCCAGGGAGGTCCTCGACACCCGACGTGAGGCGGTACCCGGCGGAGGCTCCTACGTGAAGGCTTCGGAACAAACCATAGGCGATACCCAACTCTCCCTCCGCAACGAGGAAGTTGTTCGAGCCGACTTCGGTACCGGTGAGCTGCTGCCGGACCTCGGCGTGTCCGGCGCCGAGTAACAAGCCCATTTCAGCGGTCAGATAGCCGCCCAGGGGTTCCCAGATCCGGAACATCAAACCCCCGTATCCCATGTCGAGGTCGAAGCCGGTTTCTCCTTCAGGACCGGCCAGGTTCACGTTCTTCAGAAGGGCGAACCCTCCTCCGCCGATGGCCAGTCTTTCGGAAAAGACGAGGCCTGCCCAACCACCAAAATGCACCCGATTCTCCTGGGCGATCTGTCCTCCCTTCACCACTATGGAGGCTGCCGATCCGACTCGAGTCTCCTCCGAGCCGACCTCCGGCCCTACCTGGGCCTCCAGGACGCCGGGAGAGACGCCGGGAAACACGCCGGCGAATGCAGCAAGTAGGGCAACTAAGGTCTGGAATCGCATGGACTTGGTCGGGCTCAAGGGACCTCTGGGGTTCTATCGACGGAAATATCCGTCGGCGTTTCGAGCCGGCGGTCGGCACTGGGGCCACGCACGAGGTTCCCCGGTCCGCGGATCCAGGCCCAGAACCCGGTGATCCCTGGGGAGAAAGTCCTCTTCCTCAGACGCCATGTAGGCCAGCATTGCGGTGAGTACCGCGTTGTTCTTCACGTCGTCGATGATAACCTTGTCGAAGGTGTCCGTGGGATTGTGATAGGTCTGACGGTAGGACCAGCTCAGGGAACTGATGCTGAAGGCCGGAACGCTGGCGCAGACGAAGCTGGCGTAGTCGGACCCGCCCGTCCCCGGGTTGCCCGGGATATTCAGATCAATATGCTGCGAGATCTGGGTAGGGAGAGACGCCATCCAGCCTCCTACGTAGGGGGCTACACCGGTCAGACCCTGCATGGAAATGTTGGTGACCCGTCCCGTTCCGTTGTCCTGGTTGAAGAGGGCCTGGGTTTTCTCGACGATCTCCGGGTGGTCGGCGACAAAGGCCCGGGAACCGTTTAGACCCTGCTCCTCACCGTTCCACAGGGCCACGAGGATGGTCCGCTTCGGACTCGGATACACCTCTTTCAGAATCCGAGCCGCCTCCATCATCGTCACACTCCCCGAGTTGTTGTCGGTGGCTCCGGACCCCCCGTCCCAGGAGTCGAAGTGGGCTGAGAGGATGATGTACTCGTCGGGCTTTTCGCTTCCCCGGATCTCACCGATGATGTTATACGTGGGTGCGGTCCCGAGATCGGTGGCTTCTGCGTTCACCCTGACGACCGGGCCCTGACCGTTCTCGGCCAGACGGAACATGAGGCCATAGTCTTCACATCCGAACTGGATTCCCGGGGCCACGGCATTCCGGGTGCTGCTCAGGCGGGAGGACCCCCAATTCCCGGTCCAGCTGGAGCTGAAGAGCCCGGCCGCGCCGGCTTCTTCCAGGGCCCGGACGATGGCGGATTGATCCGGTCCCCGGCCTTCCGCCGAAGTCATTCCAGTAGCCATCAACCGGGCGTTCCAGTTGGCTCTGGTCTCGGCCCTCAACGCATTGTAAGCATCGAGGGATTGGGGGGTCGCGTACTCTTCCCAGTTTTCCATGGGCCGGCAGCTGGTTTCCGCCGCCGACATCAGGACGAACTTCCCACGGACGGTGCTTAAGAAACCCTGGAATTCCTCTGGAGAGGAGACCATGGGAAGTGCCACGACTTCCCCTGTCACGGGACCGTCGGTCCCCGGGCTCCACGCCTGCATCATGC
>JABDNZ010000533.1 GCA_013043565.1 Gemmatimonadota bacterium
GAAGAAGGTCTCGAGGGCGTTGGTGTCGGAACGATCTGGGAGGATGGCCACGGACCCGGTCACCGGACCATTCGTACCGGGACTCCACGCCTGCATCATGCCGTCCAGACTTCTGACCCTGGGTTCCAACAGGTCGACATTGGTGACACCACGCTCCCAAGCCTTCCAGCTTCCGTACTCTTCCTTCCTTCCTTCCATTCCCCACGCTTGAAAGAGCTTCAGCGCCCAGTCGGCGCCGGCGTCGAAAGCAGGGCTCCCAGGAAGCCGGGGTCCGATGGAATCGGCGAGGACCTGAGCCAGCGAGTAGATGTGGGAGTTGTCCCATCCTTCGTCCCATATCGCTTTGATCACCGGGTCGTCTACCGGGAACTGATTGACAGGGGGCCCACCCGGGAACTGTTGGGCTGAAAGGGCCTGAGAGAAGTGTATCCCGGCCTAAGCGTTCAGGATTATCATCCGCCGAAAGATGTTCAAAGTCTCCGATTGGTGGGCACTGGGTCCATATCACGTCCAACTGGAAGCTGAAAAGGTAAACTCCGGCAGGGGATTCTGCATGGGGGAACGCCATGCGGCGAAGGACACCGGAGCCGGGGGGTCGGCCTGGGGCTATTGTGCCCTGCCCGGGACTTCCGGATCTTGCCAGTCCCTACACGCAGACTTGGGAAAAGTGTCTCGATTGGTTCGGAGCAGAGGAGTTCGGGTTTTGGAAGGGAACCGAGGGTTCTCGGTGGTCGAAATCCTAGTGGTTCTCCTACTGATAGCGATCCTGCTCAGCTGGGCCGCCGGCGCCTTCAATGGGTACCAACAGAGGGTGGCGGCCAGGCGGGCGGCGGAAGTGTTCGTTCAGGATCTGAATGTGACAAAGACCGAGGCATCCAGGTCTAGACGAGTAACGGTCCTGGACTTTGACGAGGGCGGTCTCGGGTATGTGGTCCGGATGGAGTCGGGGGACACGATCCTCCGCCGGTCCTACGATGACCAGGCAGAGATCCCCCTCACTTTCCTGGACCTCCAGACGGCCGGAGATACGCTGGCTTTCGACCGTCAGGGTCAGGCGGATCTGGGAGGGACAGGTGCGGCACTGGGCCGGGCCGTCTTCAGCAGGGGGAACACGTCCTTTACTGTGTCCTTTAACAGTATGGGCGTGGCAAGGATCGAAGGGACATGAATCGCGGATCTTCAATCCCGTCAAAGAGCGGTTTCACCCTCATCGAGGTGGTGGGGGCTCTGGTGATATTCTCAGTGGGCGTTTTGGCCCTCCTGAGTCTCACTGGGGCTCTGTCCGTTCAGCTGAACCAAGCGGGTAAAGGCACGTCTGTCTCGGCAGAGGTCCAGACCAAGCTGGACAGTCTCCAGACGTTGCCTTACGACTCCCTTTTCCCGGGGATGGCGGAAGACACGGTTGAATTCCAAGGTGAGCGGTTTCTGGTCCGTTACCTCGTGACCCAGGCCACCCCCCTCATGCGGGAAGTCCAGGTCATTGTCGAACCCGTAGATGGGAGTGGTCCGGAGCTCACCGCTTCGGCCTTTGTTTCCCGGCCATGGTGATTGATGCGTGGGCCGAGTCGGCAAGACGCGAGCCGGAACGGATCGGCATTCAGGGTTTCACTCTCCTCGAGGCCTTGGTGGCCATGGTCCTGTCTACCGTCATCGTCTCTCTCGTCACGTCCACCTTCCTCGCGCAGAACCGGTTCTACACCGATGCCATGAACCGGGCTGGAATTCAGGAAAGCGTTCGTGGCGCCATGTCCCGGGCGTCCTCGGACCTTCATGCAGTGTTCCGGGGCGGGATCGTCTCTGGGGACCCGACCTCCGTCGTGTTCAGATTGCCCATCCTGGTTGCGGGTGTCTGCGCGGTCGACGATCAGAAGACCTTCGCGTTCCTCCCGATGGACGCGGCCCACAGGAGTCTCCTAGCCGCCACCGGCTATGGGCTGAGGGCGGGTAAAGCGGATTGGCGGTACGAACCGGCGTCGTGGAGTTCGGTCTACCACTCTTCGGGGGAGAGTGCGGCGGAGGCCTGCGCGCGATCGGGGGCGGACACCGTCGGGGCCGTGTCGGCTTTTGCCAGGCTGGATGGGCTTGCCCCATCAGGAACTCTCCTACCCGGTGACCTGGTGACGGTGTACGAAGACGTGGAACTCAAGATCGCTCCGTCGAAACTTCGGCCGGGAACAAGGGCACTATTCCGAGGCCCGGTTGGAGATGTGCTGGCGGAAGTCGCGACGGGATTGTCTGGCGCCTCCCGGTTCGAATACGGGCGAACTGGAAGAACAGGATTCCGGAGTCGGGTGAGCGGGAAGGGAAACCTCGCCAGGATCGACCGGGTCAGGATCTATCTGGAGGGCTCCGCCCCGGCTTCCAGCGGAGGTCGGGACGACCTGACATTCGAGCTCACTCAAACCGTTCCTCTGCGAAATGCGAACTGAGAAGCGAGTTTCGGCGAGCGTCGGGCCTCGGGGCCAGGAAGGGTTTGCCCTGAGTTTGGTCGTGCTATTGATGTTTGCCATCGGGGCCGTGGGTGCGGCTGGATACCAGATCGTTCGACTCGAAGCCGCCCAGGCCCTCCGCGGCGCCGAAACAACTCGGGCGCTCTCGGTAGCGGAGGGAGGCCTTCAGTGGTTTGTCGGGCGGCAAGGCGGCCTGGTCCCACGAGCCGATACCGTTCGGATCAACGGCGGCACGGCCACCATCTCGGCCCGGAAAATCGCCGCCTTGTCTCCGAGCGAGGACCTGTACCTCGTGACTTCGGTGGGTACGTACGCCGATCCCCGTCACATGCACGCGGCTGCATCCCGCACGGTCTCGGAATACGCAGTCCTGAAGAGGCTCCCCGTGAAGGTCCTGGCTTCGCTGATTACGACGTCGAGCGGTGTGAGGGTGGGGCCCGGGGCGGTCGTGGACGGCACCGACCATGCCGTTGCCGGTCAGTGTGCGGAGGCTCCGGCCAGCCCGTGGGCCGGGGTCCTGGCTCGAGGGAACGCGTTGGTGAGGAAGGGTGGGACGTTACTCGGGGCTCCGCCCCACCATGCAATGGGGTCCTTCAAGAACGTGGTGGAGGCCGCAGAGGTGCCCTGGGATGTCCTGACCGACAGCCAGTTCCCCGTGGACCACGATGGAAGCTGGCCCGATTTCAGTTCTTTGGCCGGCAGTTCATCCCCCGTTATCCGTGTGAACGGGGACTTTGCTCCGACTTCATACCACAATGGCCATGGGGTCTTGATCGTGACCGGCTCTCTGACCATTCCGCCCGCATCCGGCTGGCATTGGAGGGGGATCGTGATGGCCGGGGCCCTGGAGGATGTGGGTCCGGATGGGGTTTTCACCGTGGAGGGAATGTTGGTGGCTGGCCAAGGTGCGCCCATGGGGCGGCTCACGTTGGACGCCGGTCGGATCCTGTATCACTCCTGCTACGCCGCCTGGGCGGGCTTTGCACTGGCCCATCTGACAGCGGTTACCAGCTGAAGCGGCTCAGACCTGAGTCTCCGGGAGCCGTGCTCCTCCCGCCGCGCCCGCGAAGCCTGCAAGGGCCAGGATCAACAACATCCCACCGGAACCCAGAATGGGAGCGAGCAGACCCACAGCTCCTCCCAGGAGGAGAACGACGCCAATGACCGAGTTGCTCACGGC
>JABDNZ010000543.1 GCA_013043565.1 Gemmatimonadota bacterium
GTATGGGGCTGGCCACGGCCGTCAAACGGCTTCAAGCGTCGGACGCCGAATCCAAGGTCGTTGTTCTCCTGACAGACGGGCGCAACAACCGAGGGGAGATCGGGCCGGCCACCGCAGCTCAGATGGCCGAAGCTCTGGGAATCCGGGTCTACACAATCGGAGCCGGGACCCAAGGGACTGCCAGGGTCCCAGTGGACGATCCCTTCCAGGGACGGCGCTACGTGAACATGAGGGTGGACCTGGACGAACCCACCCTCCAAGAGGTGGCCGAGGTCACCGGTGGCCGATACTTCAGAGCCACGGACAGGGAGAGCCTGGAAGCGGTTTACGCAGAGATCGACGAGCTGGAGACTACCGAGATCCAGGTAGAAAACTTCACCCGATACGGAGAGCGGTTCCCACCCATTCTGGGAGCCGGCCTTTTCCTGCTCCTCTTGGAGATAGGCCTGGGTCAGACCGCACTCCGGAAGCTGCCCTGAGGAGGCGAACCGACATGTTCCGATTCGCCTCTCCCGAGTGGCTCCTCAGCCTCCTTTTGATCCCCCTGCTGGCCGGCGGGTTTTGGCTCGCTGCCCGGCGGCGAACAGCGCTTCTGAAGCGCTTCGGTGAGACGGAGCTCGTACGAAAGCTGACCGCATCGGTCAGCCAGAGAGCCCGTCTGGTCAAGGCAGGCCTCATCCTGGCCGCCGTGGCCTTCCTGGCCCTGGCCCTTGCTCGCCCCCAGTTCGGTACCCGGGTGGAAACGGTACGACGCCGCGGCCAGGACGTAATGGTGGCGGTGGACCTTTCCCGCTCCATGTTGGCGGAAGACGTGACCCCCAACCGCCTGGATCGTGCGAGGCTGGCCATCCTCAGGCTTATCCGAAACCTGGACGGGGACAGGATCGGACTGGTGGCCTTCGCGGGAGATGCCTTCATCCAGAGTCCCCTGACTGTGGATTACACGGCAGCTGCCATGTTCCTGGACGCCATGGAGCCGGAGATGATGCCCGTTCAGGGAACCGACCTGGGAGAGGCTCTTCGCATGTCTCTCGACGCCCTGGACCAGGGTGCCAGGGAGGACCGAATCGTAGTGCTGGTGACGGACGGGGAGGATCATGAGGGCCAGTTGGATCCACAACTCCAGCGGGCTATCGAGGCGGGGGTCCGGGTTCATACGGTGGGGATCGGATCGGTGGAGGGGGTTCCGATCCCCGAACCCGGCACCGAAACCGGTCGCCGGGGGTTCAAGAGGGACGAAGAAGGAAACGTGGTGACCACACGGCTGGACGAGACCACCCTTCGGAACGTCGCAGAGGCCACCGGCGGACGATTTGTTCGAGTCGCTCCCGGAACCACTGGTTTCGAGGACCTGGTGGACGAGATCGCGGCGGGGGAAGGTGACGAGGTGGACACAAGGGAAATCACCCAGTTCGAAGAGCAATACCAACTCTTCCTTGCCTTTTCATTCATCCTTCTCGTCGCCGAGGCCCTGGTCCCAGAACGGCGAAGAGCCGCGGAAACATGGAGCGGGAGGTTCGAGTGAGAACGACGTTTTTCTTTTTGGTGGGGGTCACCCTGCTCCCCTCCCAAGCGGAGGGCCAGCCAGGCAGATCCCAAGTGGAAGAGGGCAATCGCCTCTACTCCGAAGGCCGGTTTGGCGACGCTCACCAGAAATATCTTGAAGCCCTCGTGGAAGACCCGGAATCGCCCCTCATCCGCTTCAACGACGGGAATGCCCTCTACCAGAGTCAGGATTTCCAGAGGGCCATGGAACGCTATTTGGAGGCCGCCGAAAGCGGTGACCCCAACCTTCAACGCGCTGCCTGGTACAACCTGGGGAACGCACTCTTCCGAGCCCGCCAGCTTCAGGAGAGCCTCGAAGCCTACAAACAGGCCCTTCGGGCCGATCCCAGCGACATAGACGCGAAACACAACCTGGAACGGGTGTTGGAGCAGCTTCAACAACAGGAGCAGCAGGAAGACGAACCAGAAGACCAAGGGGAAGAGAACCAGGATCAACAGCGACAGCAGGACGAACAAAACCAGCAGAACCAGGAGCAGCAGAATCCCGAGTCACAGAACCAACCCCAGGATGAAGGGGATCCGGAAGATCCTCGGCAAGACGAGGAAGGAGAAGACGAGGAGCAGCAACGGGAACAACCCCCTCAACAGGACCAACCCCAGGAGGGAGAGGGAGAGCCCCAACCCCGGCCCGGACAGATGAGCCAGGAAGAGGCCGAACGCCTTCTCGATGCCATTCGTGAAGACCCAGGGGACATTAACCGGAAGCAGGCGCCGGCCACCGGCACGCGCCCGAGGAAGGACTGGTGAAGGTGACCCGGGGGTCCCTGTCCAAGATCGGCAGGGCAGCGGCGTTTGTCGGCCTACTGTCGGCCCTCCTGGTTCCGATATGCTCTTCTGGAATTGCCGGACTGGCCGCCCAAGACGTTTCGGTCCGAGCTTACCTTACTCCTGGCGAGGTGGGGGTGGGCCGAGTCTTCGTGCTGAACGTGGAGGTGACCGGCTCTCAAACCC
>JABDNZ010000544.1 GCA_013043565.1 Gemmatimonadota bacterium
GCCGTCTCCTTTTTGTTGGTAACCATCTCCCTGATGTGTGGTCTGGAAGCACTGGGACGTCATTCATGAACAGAGGGACCAGAGTCACCAGGAAAGTGTATGGAAAATGGCTTTGGCCTGGGTTCGCGTCTCAGGCACCATCCCCTGGACTTCGGAGAGTGAAACGACCTGTGAATGTGGATTGGGGTGAGGTCTACCGGACCAGCTTCGAGGACTTGGTACGGTTTCTCCACCGGAAGGTCTGGGATCCCGAGAGGGCTCGGGATTTGGCTCAGGAGGTCTTCGTTCGAGCCCTCCGGCACGATCCCGAGAACCCGAGGGCCTGGCTTTTCAGGGTCGCGACGAACTTGGCCCGGGACGAAGCGAGAACCGTACTCCGCCGCAAGCGACACCTCGCGCTCCTGCGAAGTGAGGCGGAGGAGAGGGAAGGGGGCCCAAGGCCGGACGAGGCTGTCTTGGCGAAAGAGGAATGGGCTCAGGTCCGCGGGGCTCTGGAGGGATTGAATGATCGGGATCGAGAGGTCCTGCTGCTGTGGGATGCGGGACTCAGTTATCGAGAGATCGCCGATGTAACGGACCTGGCCATTGGGGCGATTGGCACCACACTGGCAAGGGCCAGGCAGAGGCTGGTTGAGGCCCACCGGGAGATGGAGAAGGATCATGCGGCACGTAACTGACGGGGAACTCCACGCCTTTCTCGATGGCGCTCTGGATCTTTTGGCAGAGGGTCGTGGAGATGAGGTCCGAGACCATCTCGCTGATTGCCCGACCTGTAGCGAACGCCTGCAGGATGAGGAAGGAGTTCGCGCCAGGGCCATGGAGATCCTGGGGGCTCCTTCGATCTCTGGTGTCGGGCTCCCCACCTTCGAGGAACTGCGGGAGAGGGCTGAGGCTCCGGGTCCCGACGCTCCAATGGAGCGTGAGGAACCCGAAGGAAGAGCTCACTACCGCGGTCCGCTCAGGGGCCTGCCCATGGCCTGGGCCGCCACCATCGTCCTCGCACTGGGAGTGGGTTGGATGGGCGGACAGGTTTGGCGAGGCATCCCGGGGGACGGACGGCCCACCCGGGCGCTGGACCGCCTGGAGACTGCTCCGAGCCAGGAAGGAACTTCCCAAGGCCCGGAGGCGGATTCTCTCCCGGGTTTCTCTCCCGATTCCGTAAGCATGGAGGCTCTGGTCGTCACCTCCAGCCGGCGGCGGGACGGGCCCATGGACTCTCCTCCTCAGCCCGCCCAGGCCGATCAAAGCCCCGCGACCGAATACCCTTCGGGGGCCCAGGAACCAGCCAGGGTCGGTGAGAACGTCCAGGAGGGCGAGCGCCAGGTTCGAGCCACGCCGGCCGAGGAACGAACCGATCCCCGGCCCCCTTCCGTGGTGGGATCGGAGGACATTCCGTTGGAAGCCCTTACAGGTCGGGGCAAGCCTGTTGCTGACTCGGCGGCCCCGGCCGCTGATCCCTCCTTGTTCTCCCAGGTCCTCGCCTTGAGGGAATTGCGGGAGGAGGAAGCCCTGGAACCGACCTCCGAAGTCCGGGATTCCGTCGAAACCCATCTGGCGGTTCCCGGCCTGAAAGTCGTCTCCGTGGAGTGGGAGGAACGAGTGCCGGGTCAGAGGGCCCTCCTCATCAGGCAGCTGCTGTCTCCGGGCGACACCCTTGAGCTCCACTACCTGGGTCTCCTCATGGGAACGGATGCGGAATTCCGCTACTCCAGAGCTGTGGACCCGGTCGAGGAGATGCCCGGCAGGCGAGCCTATGCAAGCGTACTCGAGGCGTCTCTCCCCACGGGATGGAACCAGGTGGTGATGGAACGGGAGAGGGGCCTCCTGGTCGCCAGGGCCCATACCGACGAGAACCATCTGAAGGCCCTCCTCAGGACTCTCCGTTGACGTCGGGAGGAGCCCCCGGCTAGCCCCTTCGGTCCCCATCCGCGAGTGGACACCCCTTCGGCGGAGGGGATACCTTGGGTCCGCTCCGATTCGGGGCCAAGGTCAGTGACGAACGGCTTCTTGAGGTGGATCATGACGACACGCATGCCTTCCTGGCTGGGCTTTTCCAGTTTGCTGGCTTGTTTCCTTCTGTTGGGCGTACACCAATCTCTCCAGGCCCAGGAGACCCGGTCTCCTCTGACCGCTGCGGAAAGCAGTGGCTTCCGGGAGACGACCGGGTACGACGATCTGATGGGCTTCCTTGCCGAGGTCACCGGGAAGAGCTCCAAACTCCACCTGACGAGCATGGGGATCTCATCCGAGGAACGGTCGATTCCGCTGGTCGTAGTGGGAGCCGTGGACGATCCCTCTCCCGAAGGGGTGAAGGCAAGCGGAAAAACCCGCTTCTATGTCCAAGGAGGGATTCACGCCGGCGAGATCTCGGGGAAAGAAGCTCTCCTCATCCTCCTGAGGGAGCTTGCTGGGGGCCAGCATGCAGAATGGGCCGATTCTCTGGTCTTACTCATCGCGCCCCTCTACAACCCGGATGGAAACGAGCGTGTGAGCCCCACCAACCGCCGCGGCCAGCACGGGCCGGTGGAAGGGATGGGGCAAAGGCCGAACGCCATGGGGCTGGACCTCAACAGGGACCAGATGAAGCTCGATGCACCCGAGTCTCGGGCGTTGGTTGGACTCTACTCCGCCTACGATCCCCATCTGTCCGTAGACCTTCACACGACGAATGGATCGCACCATGGGTATCACCTCACGTATGCGCCCCCGCTGCCGCCCAGTACTCCAAGGGAGATCGACGAGTACCTGAGGGGACGATGGCTCCCCGAAATCACTCGTGCCGTCAAGGACGCGACGGGGTGGGACATGTACTACTACGGTGGGGCAAGGCCGGCCCGGGGAGACCGGGAAGCCGGATGGTACACGTTCAGCCATCAACCCAGGTACGTGAGCAACTACATCGGGCTACGCAACCGATTCGGGATCCTGGGGGAGGCTTATTCTTATGCCTCTTTCGAGGAGAGAATCGGAATCTCGTATTGGTTCACCCGTGAGGTCATCGAGTTCGGATACCGAAACGCTTCCGAGGTCCGAGCCCGAACCGAACAAGCGGATGCCAGATCCATCGTCGGGGAATCGCTAGGAGTCCAGTTCGAAGTCCAGCGGTCCGATGAACCAGTGACCATCCTGATGGGGGACGTGATCGAGGAGGAGAACCCGGTTTCCGGGCAGCGGATGTTGCTGAGGACGGATACCCAGACTCCGACCGAGATGTACGAGTACGGAACCTTCAGGCCCACGGAAGTGGAGACAGTGCCACCGGCTTACTTCGTGCCCTCCCACCTCACCGGTGTCTTCGAGCTTCTGGCGGCCCATGGAATCAGGACCGTGGCGGTCCATGAGGCGCCTTCAGGGCTGGAGGTGGAAGAGTTCCGGATCGATTCGATCCAGACCTCGGAGCGGGAATACCAGGGCCATCAGGCCCAGCAAGTGTGGGGGGAGTACGGCTCCCCCCGGCCGGCCGCCCTCCCCAGGGGCACGATCATGGTCCCAATGGATCAACCCCTGGCTAGAGTCGCCTTCAGGCTCCTGGAGCCCCGGTCCGATGATGGTCTGGTTGCCTGGGGCCTCCTCCGGGAGACACTCACCGCCGGCCAACCCTACCCGATCCAGCGTTCTGTACCCGGTAGAGTCCCCGGGTTATCCTTCGGGCCTGATTTCGACAGATAAAGAACGGCTTTCCCCAGTTTCAGGGCCATGCCCCACACCGAGGACTTTTTCATGAGATGGTTTGCCCTTCTAGCGATCCTCGCCGCCCCATGCCTATCTGGTTGTCAGGGCGGGGTTCAGGTAGGGGAGGCGGTCGCCTCCATCACCGAGGCGGACTTCCTTCACAAGGTGGGGATCATCGCCCACGACTCCATGATGGGCCGGTACAACCCGAGTCCGGGTCTGACCATGACCGCCGAGTGGATTGCCGAGGAGTTCGAGAAGTATGGTCTGAAGCCAGGCGGAGATGACGGAACGTTCATCCAGGCATATCACGTCGGTGAGATGGCCATGGACTTCGAAGGTTCTTCGGTGGAGATCCATGGTGGACCGACCTTGGAGTTCGGAACCGACATTTACCCGATGCTGGCTTCCGGCGGTCAGGTATCCGGGCCCACCGCCCTACTGGTGGGGAATCTTGCAGATGCACAGAACATCCCGCCGGAACAGATCTCCGGGAAACACATCGTCATCGTCCCTTCCTCTGCGGACCCGAGCACTGGACGGCGTCGGATGCGTACCCCTCGGGGCTTGGCCGACGTCCAGCCGGCTTCGGTCATCATGGTGGACCAGAGCAACGATGATGCCTGGTCCGAGGCCGTAGATCGTGCGCGGAGTCAGCGGCAACGAATCCTCCCTTGGTCGGAAGCTCCGGGTTCCGGCCCGGCGATGTTGAGCATCCGGGAGGATGTCTTGGGATCGATCCTGGCCGACCATGGCATCCAGCTCTCCGGCCTCATGGCCCAGGGCGGGGGCAGCGCAGCCCTGGTGGACGTGCCCGGGCTCGAGATGACCGTAGCGACGGCAACTCGAGAGCTGGACGGCTTCGATATGCCTAACACCGTGGGGGTCCTGGAGGGGAGCGATCCAGTTCTCAAGAACGAGTACATCGTCTACAGTGGGCACATGGACCATGTGCCGCCCACACGGCCGAATGAGGCTGGAGACAGCATACGGAACGGAGCCGACGACGACGCGTCCGGAACGATCGCCGTTGTCGAGCTGGCGGAAGCATTCTCCATGCTGGCGGAGCGACCGAAGCGCTCGGTGGTGTTCCTGGCAGTGAGCGGCGAGGAGAGTGGATTGTGGGGTAGCCGGTTTTATGCCGAGAACCCCGGGATCGCTCCCGGCGAGATGGTGGCAAACCTGAACGCCGATATGATTTCTCGGAACGCCCCCGATTCCATCGTGGTCATCGGCAAGGAGCATTCGGACCTTGGGGAGACCATGAACAGGGTCAATGCCCGGCATCCCGAGCTCAATCTGACGGCTTCGGACGACATCTGGCCCGACCAGAATTTCTACCGGAGGTCGGACCATTTCAATTTCGCCCGGCGGGGTGTACCGATCCTCTTCTTCTTCTGTGGAACCCACGAGGACTACCACGGAGTGGACGATGAGGTGGAGAGGATGGACATCACCAAGGCCACCAACGTCACCAGGCTGATGTTCCATCTGGGTCTCGAAGTGGGTAACGCCGCCGAAAGACCTCAGTGGGACCCGGCCAGCTACGAGGAAATCGGGGACATGGGTGGATAGGCCGCTCCCCGCCCCGACTGGAGAGCGTCCTTCTTTGAGGACACGCTCTCTCGAGTTCCGGAGGGATATGAAGACGCGGAAAGGCCCCCCACCCGACTACGGG
>JABDNZ010000545.1 GCA_013043565.1 Gemmatimonadota bacterium
AAGCACGCCTGTACCAGGTTCCTCGTACAGACGCACCAATCTTCCATTCAACGACCAGAAGCCTTGTAAGGCCCTGATGTGACAGGGTCGAGGAACGATCCTGGGCACGTCTCCGAAGGAGCGGGCAGCGTCGGCCACGGACTATTCTCCGGTCGAAATCGGAAGGGACGCATGCTCCCGAATCTGCAAGCACCGTTCCGCAGGCCTTGGCTTTGACTGACCGGGAAGATGCCTGGTTTTGAAGGTGTTTTTTTGTTTTTGGACGGCGTTCCGAGGTGCGTTCAGATGCAGAGATGCCAGGGGTTGTTGCGGGGACGCAGCGGATCCGGGTGGGCCCGGGCTCAGGTTCCGATGGTGGTCCGCTCGAAGGGCCTGACCTGGATCCCTTTTGTGATTACGGGCCGGGGATCGACGTGCTCCCCCTCGTACGTGCAGGCCAGCAGCTCCCCCGTCTCCTGGTCGATATCCAGCACGAGCTCCTGTCCGCCCAGCTTCCAGATGCCCCGGAGGGCGTGGAGAAGCTCGGGGGCCTGGATGCGGCCGTTGGTGTCTCCAGTGGGTCGGGACCGTTGGGTCATGAGTATCCCCGAAAGGAGGAGTGGACAGTCGCTGACAACCTATGCGCCGGGCGTCAAAGGGGTGTCAAGGGTGAGGCGGAAGACCTACGAAGTTCACCGGCGCTCTTGGATAACTGATGCTAATGTTTAAGACTATGGCTTGGCCTTTGCGGGCGGAAGCTTGCCGGTCATCCACCCTGCCGCCTCAGGAGTCGAATGTTATTCAACTCTCTTGAGTTCCCAATCTT
Organism: Gemmatimonadota bacterium; assembly: GCA_013043565.1. Classification (GTDB taxonomy): domain Bacteria; phylum Gemmatimonadota; class Gemmatimonadetes; order Longimicrobiales; family Gaopeijiaceae; genus JABDNZ01. The sequence goes on from JABDNZ010000545.1 coordinate 806, forward strand.
CCTGCTGATGGTCTTCGCCGGTTATTGGGGTATCGGTCCGGGTCGGGTGAGAGTCCAGAACTCATTCCTCATTCTTGCCAGCTATTTCTTCTACGGGTGGTGGGATTGGCGCTTCCTGGGCCTGATCATCCTCAGCTCGGCGGTGGACTTCTGGGTGGGATTGGGGTTCCGGGCGAACTCCGGTCGAAGAGCCCGGAAAGCGCTGCTCTTCACCAGCCTGACCGTGAACCTGGGAGTGTTGGGGTTCTTCAAATACTTCGACTTCTTCGCAGGATCGTTCGAAGCAGCCCTCGCATCTCTCGGGCTCCATGCCGATCTGTTCACCCTGAATGTCGTCCTCCCCGTCGGAATCAGCTTCTACACCTTCCAAACGCTGAGCTACTCCATCGACATTTACAGGGGGAAGATCCGCCCTATCGACGACCCGGTGGCGTTCTTCGCCTTCGTCTCCTTTTTCCCGCAGCTTGTGGCCGGCCCCATCGAGCGGGCCCAGCGGCTGCTCCCCCAGTTTCAACGGCCGAGAGCCCTCGATCCGGCTCAGGCATCCGACGGCCTCAAGCAGATCCTCTGGGGGTTCGTGAAGAAAGTGGTGGTCGCGGACAACCTCGCCCCTTCCGTGGAGGCCGTGTTCTCGGGGTCCGGCTCGGCTGGAGGCGCCGTCCTACTGGTGGGGACTTTCCTCTTCTCGATACAGATCTACTGCGACTTCTCCGGCTATTCGGACATCGCCATCGGCACGGGCCGTCTCTTCGGATTCTCCCTGTCCCGGAACTTCGCCTTTCCCTATTTCGCCAGGGACATCGGGGAGTTCTGGCATCGCTGGCACATCTCGCTGTCGACCTGGTTCAGGGACTACGTGTTCATTCCCCTGGGGGGAAGTCGATGCAGCCAACCCCGACGGGCCCTGAACGTGATGGTGACCTTCGTGCTCAGCGGTCTTTGGCACGGAGCGAACTGGACGTTCGTCGCCTGGGGATTCCTCCACGGCCTCTACTATGTGGTCCAGATGGTATACCGGCGGTTCACGGGGTGGGTGAGGGAAGGCCCTGAGACCGAACGTGTCCCGCGGCTCCGGGACCTGCCCTGGATGGCCGTTACCTTCGGCGCCACCCTCCTGGCCTGGGTGTTTTTCCGGTCCGAGTCTCTGTCTCAAGCCTTCGGGATCCTTGCCACCATTTTCTCCGATCCTCTCTCGAAGGGAGCCGGCGTTGGGTGTCCCGATTGTCGATTCGGCCTCGTGCTGAGCGCATGTGTCCTTGCCATCGAGTGGCTCCAACGGGACAAGCAGCACGCCCTGGACTTGAGGTCTTTCTCGACGGCGCTGCGGTGGGCCTGTTATGCCGCCGCCGTCCTGGTGTTCCTGACATTCGGGCGCTTCGAGTCGTCCGAGTTCATCTACTTCCAGTTCTGATACGATGCGGCCATTCATTCTTCGGGTTTTCGGCTTCGGCGCCTTGCTCACGGTTCTCCTGGTCGGAGCACAGCTTTTCTATACGACGATCGTGAGGGCAGGGGTGCACCGAACCGACCGGGAGTTCTGGGAGGCCAGCGACGACGTGTCGATTCTGGTTATCGGCGACTCTCATGCCCGGAACGGGTTCGACACGAGGGAGATCGGGGGCTCCTACAACCTTACCACGTCGGGCGAGAACTTCGTTCAGACGTACTTCAAGCTCAAAGCCGTGTTGGCCGATTCGGCCCGCGGGCGGTCGATCCATACCGTCGTGGTTCCCTTCGACCTGCACTCCTTCTCGTCCTACAAGAGCCACCGTTTCCCGGAGATGTACTTTTGGGACCGGTACGTGGACTGGGGTGAAGTGGGGCGGGCTCTCGGGGATCCGTGGGGGTTCCGGATCCGGTCGTTGGTGGAGCGGGCTTTCCCCTATGCCGGAAACTGGAGGATCCTTCGGAGTTGGGCGCTCGGTTCCGGGATCCCGGAACAAGAGTTCGAGGCCGGATTTTTGGTGGAGCGCGAATCCCTCACCCGGCTGACACCGTCCGAACGGGCGCACGGCCCCTTCGAGCGGGCCGGGCATCACTTCGCAGGTCAGCGGCACCCGGACCCCATGATGTTGGAGTATTTCCGGAAAATCCTGGAGCTTTGTGAAGTCACCGGAAAAGAGGTTCTCCTGGTCCGCTACCCGGTGACCGATGAGTGTCTTGCGGCTGCCGTGGATTCTTTCGGGGTGGATCCCGCGCTTCCCGGGCCGGAGGCTCTGGCGGCGAGATATGGGCATTTCCCCCTCCAGGAGTATTGGAGGGCCTTCGGCGACCGTCCGGAGCTCTTTTTCGATCCAGACCATCTGAACCAGGCCGGGGCCCGTGAGTTCACACGGATGCTCCGAAGGCACCTAGGGAGGAATTGAGCTTCGAAGGCACCTGCGCAGGTACTGAGCTTCGATCAGACCAACGGAGAAGAGGGCGTGCCTCGCCGGCCCCGAAGGAGGCTTAAAGTGAGGAAATATCCGAGGATGACCCCCAGCGTGTCGGCCAGGAAGTCGCCTACCGAAGGATCCCTCAATGCCACGAAGGACTGATGCCATTCGTCCGAGGCCGCTAAGAGAACCCCCAATAGCACCAGACCGGCGTGGAGGGACCGGCGTTTCAGGCGCCGCCCGGCCCAGGCCAAAGCCACCCCCAGGATGCCGAAGATGGCCAGGTGGGCGACCTTGTCGTTGATCTGGAAACCGGCTGGTGCGTCGTCCCAACTCTGGGAGCTGAGCCAGAAGATGAACCCGGACCAGAGGAGGGCAGGGCCCCAGGATAGGAGAATCCGGAACATCATGTAAGCTACCGCTTTTTGCTGGTTCCGCACTGGCGCGGTGTGTATCTTCGAATATGCCGCCTAAACGTTTGTTTATCCTGGCGGGGATAGGGTCCCCGCTCTTTTTCTTGGCCCTGGCCGCCGCCACGATCCTTCCGTGGGGGAGCCCGTGAGGAGGGCCGGGCCGTTCGGGGCGTGGGCCACCCGGGAGCGGAATCTCCCTAGAGTCCTGGGATGGTTCAGCGCCGCCGCCATGATGGTGGGTCTAATCATCGGGTCTGGGATCTTTCGTGTGCCCAGCGTGGTGGCCGGTTCCGTGGGATCCGTGGGGTCCATCGCACTGATCTGGGTCCTGGGCGGAGTCCTCTCCCTTTGTGGAGCTTTGGTCGTAGCGGAGCTGGCTTGCCTTTATCCCGAACCCGGCGGGGAGTACATCTTTCTCCGGGAGGCCTGGGGTCGTCCCGTAGCCTTCTTGTTCGGGTGGACGAGGCTCCTCCTGCTCACCCCGGCCTCCTTTGGAGCCACCTCCCTCATCCTCGGGGCCTATCTGTCCCCCCTGTTGCCTTGGGAGTGGGCCAGCGACCGCCTCATCGCCATGTCGGCCATCGCCTTTCTCACCGCACTGAACTTCCGATCTCTTCTCTGGAGTGCTCTTCTGGAGA
>JABDNZ010000548.1 GCA_013043565.1 Gemmatimonadota bacterium
GGCCGAGGGTCCGCCCGTCGTCGGTTACACGCTGTGCCAGAGACCCGTCGGTGAGCTCCCGGTAGACCTTTAGTGTCGCCTCGGTCTCGTAAGTCCAGCCGGCGAGGAAATCATCGATCTTCCTGAACATGGTCGACTCCCATTCTCCAGATTCGCCAATGGCTACTTCAAGAGGAACCACACCTGATAGGTAATGGCGCTCACGCTCCCCGTGAGAACGGTACCCCAGACCAGATCCACCAATGCCATGGTTCGGGGGAACCCCTCCAGCGTAGCCAAGCCGGTGAGGTCGAAGGCAGCGTACGCAACCAGCCCCAGAAGGGCTCCCAAGGATACCGCGTGAAGGAAACTGCCCTTTTCCACCGCGGGCCACACGGCCAGGATCACGATGCCGACCACGTAGATCACGTAGAATGCGAAGGCTGCGACCCAGTTCACATCTTCTTTCATCATCGGCCCTAACTGAGCCTGGTAGAACGGGCGTGCAAGGACCCCCAACCAGATCAGGTCCAGGACAAGGAACGTTGGCATGGCAATGCCGAACAGCTTGAGAATCATGCCCAAGATTATTCCCTCCGAAGGTAGGGTGTTAGTCGCCCGGGTCGATTGGGTTTCCTACGAGGTTCATCACCAAAGCGGCCGTCTCCTCGACGGCTCTGTCCGTCACATCAAGGACTTCGCATCCAAGCTCCGCATACAGAGTCTGGGCGTACACGAGTTCATCCTGAATTCTACTGAGGTCGGAGTAGTCGGTCTGGCCCGGCAGACCCATGGCTCGGACCCGGAGCTTCCGGATTCCGGCGAGCTTGGCCGGAGAGATGGTCAATCCCACGATTTTTCCCGACGGAACCCGGTGAAGCTCTGGTGGGGTCGCCACCTCGGGAACCAGGGGTAGGTTCGCCACCTTCAGCGCCCTGTTGGCGAGGTACATGCTGACCGGGGTCTTGCTCGATCGGCTGACGCCAAGGAGTACAACGTCTGCATTTCGGTATCCCTTGGGGTTCTTCCCGTCGTCGTGGTTCACAGCAAATTCGACAGCTTCCACCCGCTGGAAATACCGCTCGTCGAGTTTGTGGATCAGGCCGGGTTCCAGGAGGGCCGATTCGCCGGAGATCTGCTCCATGCCCTCCAGGGCGGGTCCCATTATGTCTACGAGAGGGACCCCATGTTTGTCGGCCTGCCTTTTTATGACGTCCCGAACTTCGGGGATGATGACGGTGAAAATGACCATCGTGGGCTGATCCCGTGCGGCTTTCATGACCTCCAAAGCCGCGTCCGGGGTCTCGATATGGCTGAATCGTCTCAGTCCGACGTTCCCCCCGGGGAACTGGCTGAGGACGGCCTTGGCAACCAGTTGGGCCGTTTCGCCCATGGAATCCGAAACGACGTAGACGACGGGGTTGCGCTCCACTTTCACATCCCGGCTGAAATCCGACCTTCGAGTTGGCATAGGATAGGGCATCCCAGCGCGGTTTTCGAGGCCGGAGGCGGATTGCGTTCTGATCAGGTCGCCGCGGAGGAGTCTCTCTCTCGTTCAGTCTTCTGTGCGCAAGCGATCCAGGAGACCCCCCCCATTCGGGGTTTTCGATGGGGGCGATCGAGGGCGGCCAGTAAGCCCTTGTGCTCGGCGAAGAATATGGCCTCGAGCGTTCGGTTCACGGGTCGTGGGGGAAGGAACAAGTCGGAGTCCCCCGCGCCCAGGGTCTTCCCGCGGATCCGCGACACGGAGCGGACCACGCGCACGATAGGGTAAAGATACCGGTTGAAGGGGGAGAACAATCGGACCTGGAGGAGAGGAGATTGCCCCAGAAGGGCCGCCAGACTTCCTCGAGTGTAGCGGCGGAAGTGACCGTGGGTGACGTCGTGGTCGGTCCAGAGCTTCGGGTTTGCAGGAACCGTGAGCAGAAGGTGCCCCCCCGGCTTCAGACAGCGGACGATCTGGGAAAACAGCCCTCCATCGTCCTCCACGTGCTCCAGAACATCACAGATGAGAACGAGGTCTGCCCTCTCGAGATCCTCTTTCACCGCCTCAGGAGCCAGCCCCACCCTGAGGTCCAGATCGGGGTACAGGCTCCGCCCGAGTCCGATCGCTTTCTCGGCCGGGTCCACCCCGATCCTTTCCCAATCATCCGGGAGCGCGGCGAGGACCCCCCCGGTTCCGCATCCAACCTCGACAACACTGGGAAACGGGGGCATCAGGGTGAGGGCCAACTCACGAATGACTCGGGCCCTTGCCCGGTACCACCAATGCGCGTTTTCCAGTTTGGCGTTCAGATCGAATAAACTGGGATCCATTGGCGAGTCCTCTGGGTGTCCTTTTTTGGGAGCCGAGCGGCGGATCGGGAATGATGGGCACCCATCTCTTTGCCGAACTCTACCTCCACCACCCTCCGGCGCACCAGGGTCGGGAAAAGAGAACCACCTTGCCGGCCAAGCCCTTGCCGGGACCCAATCGCCGAGCTTCTTTTCTCGGATGAGTTCTTCTGGTCTTTCCTCTGGTGAGGGTCCTTCTTCAGCCCCCCTCCGCGTAAAGGCTCTCCTGGAACGCCTCGGGGTCACCCATGTCGTTACCGTTCCGGACAACACGTCGGCCCCCCTTCTGGCGGAGTTGGAATCCAGCCCGAAACCCCACCCGTCCGGACCAGGCGGGGAGTTCGGTATCCGAGTTCTCTACGCTACCAGAGAGGGTGAGGGAATCGGCCTCGCGTCAGGCCTCTGGCTTGGCGGAGCCCTACCAGTCGTCTTGATCCAGAACACCGGCCTTCTCGAGGCAGGAGATGCATTGCGTGGCACGGCCTGCCGGATGGGGGCCCCTATCCTTCTCATGATTACCTGTCGGGGATATGCAAAGGCGAGGGCCATGGGGATCGATCCCAGCGACTCCGATGTGGACCGGGGAGTATTGGTGCGGGAGGACCTCGACTCAGTGGCCCACATGACCGAGTCGACCCTCCGGGCGTGGGGCGTCCCGTTTCTTTCCCTTCGGAGTTCTTCCGACCTCGAACCGATCGAACAAGCCCTTTCCCTGGCCAGACAGGATGAACGGCCAGTGGCCGTCCTTCTCGATACGGAGTTCAGGTAGCTGAAGGCCTATGCTCACGAAAGACCAGTTACTCCGACCGTTGGCGGCGCAACGCAGAGATGAGGTCGTGGTCACCTGCATGGGGGTCACCCGACCCTGGGGGCGAATCTCCAACCACGACCTCGACTTCGCCTCCGCCGACAGCGCCATGGGACACACCGCTGATCTTGCATTGGGTATCGCTTTGGCCCAGCCGTCCCGGAAAGTCATATGTCTGAATGGCGACGGCAGCATGCTCATGAACCTCGGCACCCTCGTGACCATCGTGGGGTCCGATGCCAGGAACCTGGTTCTCTTTGTGCTGGAGAACGGAACGTACGAGATCACCGGGAATCAGTCGGTTCCAGGGGCTGGAAAGGTGGACTTCCCCGGTTTGGCCAGGGCTTCGGGATTCCCGAGGGTGTATTCGTTCAACCGAGATGTGGGGTACGAGGCGGCACTCCCGGAGATCCTCTCGATCGATGGGCCCGTGTTCGTCGGTGTGGGTATGGAGAAGGGCTCGGAAGGGCCCATCAGTAGGAGTGAACGGGAGGAGGCCCGGTATCTAAAGACATCCCTGGCCCACTGTGCCAAGGAGTTTCAACGGGCCATCGCCGGCACCTGATCGCCCTCGGTCGGGTCTGTGCACCTCCAACCTCCTTCTCCATGCGGGGTTCCCCCTTTTCCCTGCTGCCCTCCGACCCCATCATGGACCCCAGCCCAATCAGAAGGAGGAGTCATGAAGTCCGTTCATAACACGTTCGGTGGAGCCGTTCTCTTGGCCGCCGTATCCCTGGTCTGCCTCCCGTCGATATCGGGGGCCCAGAGTTTTCGGCCCCAGAAGCCGGTTCTTCACGGGAAACACTGGGTTGCCATCACCGGTAAGCCCATGGCCGCCACCGCCGGAGCAAGCGTTTTTATCAGCGGTGGAAACGCCGTTGACGCGGCCTGCGCCATGCTGGGGGCCACAGCCACCATGTGGGACGTACTCAGCTGGGGTGGGGAAACGCAGGCCCTCATCTATAATCCCAACACCGGGAGGGTGATCGGGATCAACGCCCTGGGGGTGGCCCCTACAGGGGCAACGGCGGAGCTGTACCGGGACCGTGGGTACCGATACCCTCCGGCCGATGGCCCACTGTCGGCGGTGACGCCGGGGACTCCGGGCGGGCTCATGGTGATGCTGGCCGAGTACGGGTCGAAGAGTCTGGCGGACGTCCTCGCACCCGCCATGGAGATGGCGGCGGGATATCCGATGGAGGCCGATGCCGTGAGGCGCATCAGGTCGGATCGAAACCTCATTCAAGACTGGAAATACTCCCGGGAGGTCTACTTCACGCATCCCGAGGACGAAGAGAATCCGGGTCCACGGGTCGGGGAGATCTTCCGCCAACCGGACCTTCTTTCGACCCTGACAAAGCTGGTCGAGGCGGAAGCTGAGGCCTTGGCGGAAGGGCAAAGCCGGAAAGAGGCCATCTATGCCGCCTACCATCGATTCTATCGGGGTGACATCGCACAAGAGTTGGTCCGAGGAACTCAGGAAGAGGGCGGGCTCATTACGATGCAGGACCTGGACCGGTGGCAGGTCTACATCGAAGAGCCGGTTTCCACCAGTTACAAGGGGATCGAAGTCTACAAGCTGACCTCTTGGGTACAGGGGCCGGTAATGCTGCAGGCTTTGAACATGCTGGAGGACGTCGACCTGAAGGGAATGGGCTTCAACACCGCGGAGTACCTCCACACGATCTACCAGGTCATGAACCTTGCGTTCGCCGATCGGGATTTCTATTACGGCGACCCGTACTTTCCTCCGGAGGAACCCATGGCGGGCCTGCTCTCCAAGGACTACGCCAGAAGCAGGGTCGGAGGAATCGACTGGACGATGAACGATCCCGGCATCCGTCCAGGAGATCCCTATCCGTTCATGAACGCCGAAAACCCCTTCAAAGATTATTTGGACGCTTGGACCACCACCGGAGGGGAGGGGGGACTGGACCACATGGCTCCCGGGGATACGGCTGTCTCGCCGACCACTGGAGTGGGTGGGGAGTGGGTGGACAGCCGGGACCTTTATGAAGAAGAGCTCTATACCGGCACGACTTCCATCCAAGCTGCCGACGAGGAGGGTTGGGTCGTGTCGATCACACCCAGTGGGGGCTGGGTGCCAGCCGTCATCGCGGGTCGGACCGGCGTCGGCCTCAGTCAGCGAGCCCAGAGCTTTGTCACCGATCCCGCCGACAATCCCTTCAATGTGGTGGAACCCGGCAAACGACCCCGGGCCACGCTCACACCGGCCCTGGCCCTTAAAGACGGAGTACCCTTTGTCTCCTTCGCGGTGCAGGGGGGTGACGCCCAGGATCAGAACCTCCTCCAGTTCTTCCTGAACATGGTGGAGTGGGACATGAACGTTCAGCAGGCGGCCGAAGGCCCCAACATGAACAGCAACCAGATGCGTGGGTCCTTCGGCGGGCACACGTCATCCCCAGGCCGGATGCTGGTGCACGAGTCCGTTCCAGAGGAGGTGAGAGAGAAACTGCGCCAAATGGGGTACCAACTCCGAGTTTCCTCCCGGACCTCGGGCCCGATTAACGCTATATTCTTCGATTGGGAGAACGGTGCCTTTTGGGGCGGATCGAGCAACCACGGAGACGATTACGGGATCATTTGGAATTGAGTCGGACAGGCTGGTCCTGCCCGGCCAAAGTCCCATTCGAATAACATGAATTCCCCACTCCTCACCCGTCTCCGGACGCAACTCCAGCGTTCGGAGACGGTTGCTCCTGTAGCCTTGGCCGTGACCGTCGGCGGATTGGCGGCTGCCGGCGCGATCGTGTTGCGGGGATTGATCAGGGCGGTTCAATGGATCTTCTTCGACCAAGGGGGGCGACTAGGGTCCGCGTTTGAAGGAACCTGGGCAGAGCGGGCCCATCTCCTGGTAGCTCCAGCCATCGGCATGGTGGTGGTCTCATGGATGGTCAGGCGCTGGGCGCCAGAAGCCCAGGGCCACGGGGTTCCGGAGGTTCAGTACGCCATCAGGAAGTTGGGGGGTCGAATCCGGTCCCGTGTAGCTGCCGTGAAGGCTGTTGCTTCGGCGATCTCCATTGGATCGGGTGGCTCGGTCGGACGTGAGGGTCCCATAGTTCAGATCGGCTCCTCCCTGGGGAGCACCGTCGGCCAGGCGGCCGGCCTGGGCCCCGATCAAACACGGATCATGGTCGCAGCAGGGGCAGCGGCGGCCATCGGAGCGACTTTCAACGCTCCCATCGCCGGGGTCATGTTCGCGATGGAGGTAATCCTCGGCAGCTTCGCCGCCCGCTCCTTTGGGCTGGTCGTCATAGCCTCCGTCACCTCCACGGCAATCTCCCAGGCAGCCCTCGGGCGGGAGCCCGCTTTCCGGCTGGTAGAGACGTTCACCCTGGTGAGCGAGTGGGAGTTTCTCCTTTACCTGGCCTTGGGCGTATTCACCGGTTTGATCGCCCTGGCCTATGTCCAAAGCGTCTACTGGTTCGAGGACTCCTTCGACGCTTGGAGTCTCCATCCGAGCCTGAAGGCTCTTATCGGGGGGCTCGGGGTCGGGGCCCTGGGATACTTCGGAAGCGACCTGATTTTTGGCGTCGGGCACGAAGGCGTCGAGCTTTCTCTCCAGGGAGACCTGGCCCTGGGCCTCATGTTGGGTCTTGTGCTCCTCAAGATCCTCGCGACTTCCATCACCCTCGGCGCAGGGGGCTCCGGAGGGGTCTTTGCTCCTGCCCTCTTTATCGGTGCCATGGCAGGAGGCGCATTCGGAAAGGTGGCCAACCAGTGGCTTCCGACGGTGACGGCTCCGCCTGGAGCTTATGCCCTGGTGGGAATGGCGGCTCTCTTTGCCGCAGCCGCCCATGCCCCCATCACCGGCATCATCATTCTTTTTGAAATGACCGATAACTATCGGATCATTCTACCTCTCATGTTTGCGGTCGTGGTGGCTCACCTCATGGCCTCCGCGATCTACCATGACTCCATTTATTCCATCAAGCTCCGGCGAAAAGGGGCCCTTGCAGCACCCAAGCAGGAGGCTGGGGTCCTGGACCTCCTCCTGGTGACGGACGCCATGTCTCCAGAGTACGAGACGGTCTCACCGGAGCTGACCCTGGGGGCCATGGCCGACGTGGCCCGGGATGGGAAGATCCGAAGCTGGCTGGTCGTGGACGAGGAGGACGACCTCCTGGGAATCGTGACGGAAACGGATCTCGAGCGGGCCATCGTGGCTGGCAGTCAGGAAGACTCCGCCATTAAGGAGATCATGACGACGGCCCTGACCACCTGCACCCCCGGGGAGTCTCTTCGAACAGCCTTCCGGCGCTTTGCCGATCGGGCTGTCTACCAAATCCCAGTGGTGGAGGAGGACGATCCAAGAAAGGTGGCGGGGGTCCTGAGAAGAAACGAGATGTTATGGGCCTTCAAGGAGCTCTCGGAGGAGCATCAGCGGCTTCTGGAGCGGACCGGGACCGAGGTAACGCCTCGCCACGGGGAGTCCGTTCAGATGGAGGTCCAGGTCCAGGAGGGTCAGCAAGACCTCTGTTTCCGCCGTGTCAGGGAGATCCGGCTGCCGTCGGGGACCCTGATCGTACTCCTTCGGAGGGGGGAGAGGGCCGTGGTTCCAAAGGGGGACACGAGAGTGGAGCCAGGAGACGTCCTGGTCTTACTCACCACCCGGGACCAGGAGGAGGCGGTTCGGTCGTGGGTGGGTGAGCACTGACGGAACGGCTATTTCCTGCCGATCAGCAGAGGCAGGGAAAGGAACATGGCGATACAGATTCCTGCGGCTACATGGAACACTCGAGCCATACCGCCCCAGGCAAAAACGGCTGCCATGATCAACGGCCCGAGGGTTTGACCTACCCGCAAAACCATCCCGTTTGCCGACATGAAGATGGCCCTATGCTCGGTGGGGGCCAAACCTGCCAGAAGGCTCATGACCACCGGATAGTTCATGCCCTGGGCCACGCCAAAAAGGGCGACCGGAAGGGCCACCAGCCAATGGCCCGGCAGCATGGGAATAGCCGCGAAGGAGACTCCATAGAGGGCGAAGGCATAGGTGATCAGTCGTTCGGAGGTGGTGTGCCGTGCGAGGTATCGGAGGCCCGAGGCCGTAATGGCCGTCGATAGCGACCCGACGCTCATGATCAAGCCTATGGCGAAGGCAGTCGATCCGAACCGTTCGGAGAGGTGGAGTGGGATGAAGGTCGTATAGGCACCGTAGAGCACGATGAATGTCATGACCGAGACGAGATACAGGCCGATGACTTTCCTGTTCTTCATTCCGGCGAGGGCGTCCCGCAGATAGCGACCGAGGCCGTTCCCCGGCTCGACCTCCACAGAATCCAAGCGGAACAATACGGCAAAAGCCACCGCCAGCCCGACGATGGGAAGGGCGAACGGCACGTACCACCCCAGGGCGGCCAGGGCTCCGCCGAGGGAAGGGTATACCGCTGTCCCAATGCTCAGGACGGAAGCGTTGTACCCCATGGCTTCCGTCCGCCGGCGTCCGGTGAAGAGGTCTCCGATGAGGGTGGCGTTCAGGGAGCCGAGTGACGCGGCTCCCACACCCTGCAGAAACCTGAGAAGGAGGAGGACCTCGAAGTCCCGGGCCAGGGAGCAGGATGAACCGGCCAGGGAGAAAAGGAGAAGGGCCGGGACCAGGACCTTTTTCCGGCCGAACCGATCCGCCAGAATGCCGAAGAAGGGTGTGAGAAGAATTCCCGGCATCGTGAAGACGGTGATCAGGAGGCCCACCGCTTCCGGTGACACACCCAACTCCCGAGCTACGGTCGGGAACACCGGTGCGATGGACGACACCCCCAGGACGGCCAGGAGCGTGACCGAGAAGATGATGTTCAGGTTTGGATCGAGAAAAAGAGGCCGCTCCGAGGGGGCCGAGGGCATCAGTCCACTCGGTCCATGACGTGGTCGTACCTGAGGAGAACCTCCCTGAAAGCAATTTCTTCTGCGGCCAGGACGAATATGGTCGAGGGGAGACCTTCGGTCCGCTCTCTCAGTTCGGCGTAGTAGTCCTCGAACCCTCCTTCCTCCGGGCGGGCTATGCCCATGAACACCAGGTCCGCATCCGCCGATGACTCTTGGAGAATGTCGAAGAAAGGTTTGCCGTTCGAGGCCAGGACATGGGGCTCCGCGCCCGTTCGGGTCTTCTCGGCCATGGCAGTGAGGTTCTTTCGGGCCTCCTGCGCGGCTTCCTCATCAGGGACCACCATCTTCAGCCGGACCCGGGCCTGGCGCCACTGCAGGCTGCTCTGAAGGAGATAAGCCAGAATCAGCATCAGGGCCCCGTTGGCTTGGAGGCCACCCCACCAGATGTCGATCGTCCGATGATCTCCAAATCCCCTTTCTTCATCGTCGCGCACGATCAGGACGTTGCGTTTGGAGAAGTAGAACTTCTCCACCATCCGACAGTAGGGGCCCCGGTGCTCGGTTTCCTTTGTGTCCCCTAGGAGGATGGTGTTGGGCACGAGCGTTCCCAAGCCGTAGGTCTCCACCAGCTGTTCGGCGCCGGCGAAAGGATCCGCAGCCGAAACCACCCGCACCAGGGCCGCGACGCCACGTTTTGATAGGAAATCCTGAATCCCGGCCTCCAAGGCCTGTTTCCGTTCCCTGGTGACGGCTTCGCTCCCCAGGACCGTGGCCACGGTGAGGATGCCTCGGTCGTGCGTAAACGAAGTGGCCAACTCGACCAGGTGCCACCGCCTCATGGGAGCTCCTGACAGGACCAACAGGTGGGGCCGCCAGTTCCGGGGATCCACCGGCTTTTTCAACCGCATAAGCCCGGCCCGGGTCAGGGCCAGCCAGATCCCCATGCGGACGTCACCCCAAGCAGCCTCCAGTCCCCTTCTCTCCAGCCACAACAGGATGACGAGAACGAACACCACCGCCACCACCGTGGCCGCCGCGTTGATGAGGAACATCACGATGACGCAGCCGGCAGCTCCAAGGAGAGACAGGGACCAGTGGACCTTGAACAAGGGCCGAAACGACGGGCTCTGGAGGAGCTTCTCTACGCCAGCCGAGATGTTCAGCACCCCGTAGGTGGTGAGGAAGAACATGGTCAGGACTGGTGCGATGACGTTCAGGGGCAGGAACCACACTGCGGTCAGGGCGAGCCCCAGGGTCACCACCGTTCCGGCTCGGGGCGAATCGTCCTCGCCCGTACCGGCCCCCAGCCAGTGGAGTCGCCTGGGTAGGATTCCGTCCCGTGCCAACGCTTGGAGGACCCTTGGAGCACCAAGAATACTCCCTACGGCGCTGGACAGGGTGGCGCCCCACACCCCAAGGAGAATCGCCGGGCCCCATGCGGCGATCCTCTGCATGACCAAGGGGTCGGTGATAAGGGCTCCCCGGTCCGCCCGAAGCACCAGGATGATGGGGATGATCATATAAACCAGGTATCCAACCCCGATCGCGGCGAAGGTGCCCCGGGGAATGGATCGCCCCGGGTCCTCCAAATCCCCGGACATGTTTACCCCGGCCATGATGCCCGTGACGGCAGGGAAGAACACGGCGAACACCACCCAGAAGTTCTCCGGGGCCTGAGTGATCTGAATGGCGGTTTCTGGTCCCGTGTTCTCGACCGGGTGGCCGAAAAGCAGAGAGAGCAGTGAGAGAGCGATGGCACCCATGATGAAGAATTGGGCCCGAATTGCCGCTTTTGTGGAGCGTATGGCCAAAGCCGCGACGGCCACAGTCGTCAGGAGGCCGATCACCTTCTGATTCAGCATCGGGAAGACTTCGACGACGCTCTCCGCGAACCCCACGGTATAAAGGGCCACGGAGAGACCCTGGGCCAAGAAGAGGGGGATCCCGATGGCGCCACCCGCCTCGATCCCCAGGGACCGGCTGATCATGTAGTAGGCGCCACCGGTACGCACACGCTGGTCGGTGGCGATGGCGGAGATGGAAAGTGCCGTCAGGAAGGTGATGGAGGTCGAGATGGTGACGATCAGGAAAGTGCCGGCCAGGCCCACATTCCCCACCACCCAACCGAACCTGAGGTACATGATGACCCCGAGGATCGTAAGGATGGATGGGGTGAAGACCCCGCCGAAGGTCCCCAGGCCTCCGGCCTTCCCTGGGGCCACCTCGGCCCGAGGGGGGCTGGAAGAAGGAGGGCGGTTGTTTCGCAAACCTGGTCGGCCTCCTGTGCCTTTGGAATAGGTCGCCAACCCGAACGACTCGGGAATGGATCCGGGGGACCCGTCTGTTGAAGTTGCCCCCCGGTGGGGAGGGGATCAAGATTCCCACTTGTTTCTTCCGACCCGTGAACCCGGAGTTCATCAAGATGCCCCTTGGTACCCAGGCCCTCCTGGCGGTCCTTCCTATCCTCCTCGCCGGCGTCCTCCTCGTCGGTTTCCGGGTGCCAGCCAAATGGGCCATGCCAGTGGTCTACGTCGCTGCTGTGGCTGTGGCGGTCGGTGCCTGGCAGATGGATTGGATAAGGGTTTGGGCGGCATCCATTCAAGGCCTTTTTCTCACGTTCGACCTCCTTTTTATCATCTTCGGTGCCCTCCTCCTTCTGAAAACCCTGGAACATTCCGGCGGAGTGGCGGCAATCCGACGATCCTTCCACACCATCAGCGATGACCGACGGGTCCAGATCATCCTCCTGGGCTGGTTGTTCGGATCTTTCATCGAAGGCGCCTCCGGCTTCGGAACCCCGGCAGCCGTATGTGCCCCTCTCATGGTGGCCATGGGATTCCCAGCGGCTGCGGCGGTGATGATCGGGATGATGATCCAAAGCACCGCAGTGACGTTCGGGGCCGTCGGGACTCCGGTCCTGGTGGGGGTCCAGGGCGGGGTCGGCGGTGAGCTCTTCGAGGCTCAACTGGCAATGGTAGGGATGGAGATGAGGGAGTTCCTCCGTTTGGTGACCACACGGGCCGTGATCCTGCACGGGATCGCGGGGACCCTCATGCCGACGTTTATGGTCATGATGACTACCCGTTTTTTTGGGCAGAACAAGTCGTGGTCGGAGGGCCTTTCCATTTTTCCGTTCGCCCTCCTCGGTGGCCTGGCTTTCACAGTTCCGTACACCCTCACGGGCGTATTCCTTGGGCCCGAGTTTCCTTCCCTCCTGGGGGCTCCGGTGGGGCTCGTGATCGTCACCTATGCAGCCAGGCGAGGATGGCTGGTGCCAAAAGACACCTGGCAGTTCGCATCGCAAGAAGCTTGGCCCGCTGACTGGGTAAGCGGCCTCGAAGTAAGAGGCGTGGATGAAACGGATGAGCGGAGGGTGTCCACCGGGAAGGCCTGGGCACCGTACCTACTGTTGGCCGTCCTTCTGGTGTTATCCCGGCTACCCCAACTCCCCATGGGTGACTGGCTTCGGTGGGTTCGGGTTTCCTGGGGGAACATCTTCGGAACAGGAATCTCGGCTATAACCACGCCTCTCTACCTCCCGGGTTTTATCCTGGTGGTTGTCGTGGCCCTCACGTTCTTCCTGCACAAGATGTCGGGTGCGGCCTTGAAAAGAGCGGTGAGTGAATCGAGCAGAGTCCTCCTCGGAGCAGGTTTTGTCCTGGTGTTCACCGTTCCCATGGTTCGCGTATACATCAACTCCGACGTGAACGGCGCAGATTTCCTCTCCATGCCAATAGCCATGGCCGAATGGGTGGCCACGAACGTGGGTCAGGTTTGGCCGATGTTCGCCGGCGTCACGGGAGCCCTTGGAGCTTTCATTGCCGGATCGAACACGGTCAGCAACCTCATGTTTTCCGCGTTCCAATACGGTGTCGCGGAACGGCTCATGGTGTCGGGAGTCCTGATCGTCGCGTTACAGGCCGTGGGCGCGGCTGCCGGCAACATGATCGCCATCCACAATGTGGTGGCGGCGTCGGCCACTGTGGGGCTGCTGGGAAGGGAAGGGTACATCTTGAGGAAGACCATTCTCCCGACCGTCTACTACCTGGTCGTGATCGGGCTCCTGGGGCTGATGGCGGTCCATCTCCTCGGAGCGGTGGATCCTCTCCTCCTGGTTGGATGATGGTCCCGAGATAAAGTTGGCGATGCGGCAGAAAGTCAGGGGAAAGCTGGAAAAAAACCTTGACCCAGTAACACCTTAACCGCATATACAAACCGGAATCCCGGGGCGCCCCTTCTCGGAATTGGTGCGGCCGGTCTTTTCCTACAACAGGAGGTTCCTATGCGGAAGTGTGTCGTGCTGTGCGTCGCGGCTCTCGCGGTTCTTTCCTTTACTCTTCCCAGTCAGGTTTCGGCTCAGAACGTCTTTTTGGGCGCGGGCCTGACGATGCCCACCCAGGACTACAAGGACTTCGGAGACGGTGACGGAGCGAACGCCGGCTGGATGGTGGAAGCCGGGTTCGGATTCCCCCTTGGTGAGAATGGACTCTACGCCTTTATCGACGGCTTGTATGGTTCGAACGGCCACGACCACCATAACGACAAGACAAACCTCCTCGGCGGCTTCGCCGGCATCTAATACTTAATGGGAGAACCTGGGGAGGTGGCCCCATTCTTCTTTGGAGAGGCCGGATTCCTCCAGCATAAGTACAAATCCGATGAACTGGGTGATTCCGACAGTTCCGGCTTCGCCTTCGGTGGCGGTGCTGGTGTCTCGATTCCCGTCGGGGAGAGCCT
The DNA here is from genome assembly GCA_013043565.1 of Gemmatimonadota bacterium. Lineage (GTDB taxonomy): Bacteria > Gemmatimonadota > Gemmatimonadetes > Longimicrobiales > Gaopeijiaceae > JABDNZ01. Next base: position 13,706 of record JABDNZ010000548.1, read on the forward strand.
GAGCGGTTGGGTGTTGGGTCGTTACCTCGTTGGCATGACTGGCGACGATGAGTATGGCGACGGCGACACTACCTTCCTCGGCCTCATGGTCGGCGTGAGCATCCCCGTGGGTGGCGACGGCTAGACGACGCCTGAAGGACAGAAGATTCTGACCCTGTTAGAATGCGGGGGAGGGCTCGTCGCCCTCCCCCGCATCTTCGTTCAGCCCCGCACCATGTTCCTTCAAGAAGTCCGAGACGGGTGATGTGTCAGGCCCTGAAATACCAGCCAGAATCCCAGGCCGGCCTCGATGAAAAAGAGGGTCGCCCGAGGGAGGGGGACGATCGGCCCAAGGGCTGGAGAGAGGAATAGGGCGGCCAAGACGATTGCCCACGGCAGGTATGCGGATCTCCTCGCCATCCGACCCTTCCAGGGAACTACCAAGGGGGGGACAACCAACAGGACGAGTTCATCGGTGGACGAAACGTGGGAGCAGAAGAGTAGGTATGAAACGACCGCCAGGGCCCAAATCCACTGCGGCTCGAGGCGCTTCCTCAGGCCGGCGGCCAGAATCAGTAACAGGGAAAAGGCCCAGGTGATATTGCTTACCCCGGAAGCTTGATTGTCCGGGAGCCCGAGTTCGATGTGGAGAAAGGCTCGCAAGTTGCTCATGTGCTCGGGCACCAGAGACCAGGCGAACACCGGATTGGCACCTACTCTGTCG
>JABDNZ010000549.1 GCA_013043565.1 Gemmatimonadota bacterium
CTCCTGGAGCTCCCCCATCTCGGTACCTAGAGTGGGCTGATAGCCCACCGCGGAGGGCATGCGCCCGAGAAGGGCAGATACCTCGGATCCGGCCTGGGTGAATCGGAAGATGTTGTCGATGAAGAGAAGCACGTCCTGCTTCTCCACATCACGGAAGTACTCCGCCACCGTGAGACCCGAAAGGCCAACCCTCAGACGGGCTCCCGGAGGCTCGTTCATCTGGCCGTAGACCAGGGCGGTGGAGTCGATGACGCCCGACTCCTTCATCTCCATCCAGAGGTCGTTCCCCTCACGGGTCCGCTCACCCACCCCCGAGAACACGGACTTTCCACCGTGCTCCATGGCGATGTTGTTGATGAGCTCCATGATGATGACCGTCTTCCCAACGCCCGCACCTCCGAAGAGGCCGGTCTTTCCACCCTTCACGTAGGGCGCAAGGAGATCCACGACCTTGATCCCCGTTTCGAAGATCTCGGTCTTGGGCTCCAGGTCGGGGAAAGCCGGAGCCTCCCGGTGGATGGGCCACCGCTCCAGCGTGCCGTCCTCCTCACCCTTCAACGGCCCGGCTTCGTCCACTGGAACGCCCAACACGTTCAGGATTCGGCCCAGGGCAGCATCACCCACCGGCACCGTGATATAGTTTCCGGTGTCCACGGCCCGCATACCTCTTACTACGCCGTCCGTGGAGGTCATGGCCACGGCCCGAACCTGACCCCGCCCGATGTGCTGTTGCACTTCGGCCACGAGGTCGATCTCCAGCCCGGAATCTGTGGTGTCTTTCAGATGAAGGGCATTGTAGATATCGGGCAAATGCTCCGGCTCGAACTCCACGTCGAGAACCGGACCGATGACCTGCACCACCCTACCGATGTTCTGCTCAGCCATGTTTTTCCTTCTCCGGTCGGCGAGGCTGAGGGATGTGGTTCCCAGGCATCCAGCCTAGGAAAGTCCCTCGGCACCTCCAACGATCTCGGAAATCTCCTGAGTGATCTGGGCCTGACGGGCCCTGTTATAGTTCCGGGTGAGGGTTTCCAGCATCTCACCGGCATTGTCTGTCGCAGCCTTCATTGCCGTCCTGCGAGCCCCCTGCTCCGCCGCCGCATTCTCCACAAGGGCCTTGTAGACCGTGTTTCGGATGTAAGCCGGAAGGAGCCGGGTCAGGATGATATCGGCCCCCGGCGAAAGGATATATGAATCCGCCGACGCGGCCCCTTCAGGAGGCCGAATCGGGAGAAGCTCCACGACCCTGGGGGGGGTAGAGAGGGCGGACTTGTACTCGGCGCTCACCAAAAGGACCTGGTCCAGGTCTCCGGCTTCGAAACGCTTTCGGAGCTGGCCGATAATGGCCTCGGCGTTCTCCACGGTTGGAGCATCCCCGACCTCGTTGTACGTACTGGCCAACTCCACCTTCCGGAAGCGGAAAAAGGCCATCCCTTTCCGACCTACGGAATGGATTTCAGGCTCGATGCCCTTTTCCTGGAGCGACTCCCTCAAAAGCCGAACTTCCCTGATGAGGTTTGCGTTGAAGCCCCCACAAAGACCCCGGTTGGCCGTCATGAGGACGATGGCCACCTTCTGGATGCCCTCGGGTTGCCTCAACACAGGAAAGCGCTCGGCAAACTCAGGGGCATAGAGGCTCTTCACCACGACCCCCAAGGCTTCGCCATAGGGTCGAGCGGCCCGGACCCGGTCCGTCGCACGCTTCAACTTCGAAGTGGCGACCATCTCCATGGTCTTGGTGATCTGCTTCGTGTTGTCGACGGATTTGATCCGTCGTCTGACTTCCTTGGCGCTTTGCACTTCCCGCTATCCTCGGTTTCAGAGTCCCGAGTGGCCGGCCCCCGGGAAACCTCCCGGCGCCGGATCCTCAGCCCTTTACCTAGACCTCGAAGTCCTCCGAAAATGCTTTGATCGCCTTCACCAGACGCTCTGACAGCTCGTCTGAGAGGGCCTTTTCCTCCGCTAGGTCCGCCAGAAGGTCGCTGGCCTGTTCGTCCAGGTACCGGTGGAAGGCCACCTCCCAGGGTTTTACCCGGTTGATGGGGATCTCGTCCAAGTATCCCTGTGTCACGGCGAAAATGGCCGCGACCTGGTGTTCCACAGCCATGGGTTGATACTGGCCCTGGTTCAGGATCTCGACGGTACGTTCACCTCGGGCAAGCTGCTTCTGGGTCGCAGCATCCAGATCGGAAGCGAACTGAGCGAAGGCTTCCATTTCCCGGTACTGGGCCAGGTCCAATCTGAGCCGCCCGGCCACCTGTTTCATCGCTTTGATCTGAGCGTTCCCACCGACCCGGGAGACCGAGATCCCCACGTTCACGGCGGGCCGTACGCCGGAGTAGAAGAGGTCCGGTTCCAGGAAGATCTGACCATCGGTGATGGAGATCACGTTCGTGGGAATGTACGCCGACACATCCCCTCCCTGGGTCTCGATGACCGGGAGGGCCGTCAGCGAACCCCCACCCTGCTCGTCCGAGAGCTTCGCAGCCCTCTCCAGAAGCCGGCTGTGGAGATAGAACACGTCCCCAGGGAACGCTTCCCGACCCGGAGGCCGGCGCAGCACCAGAGAGATCTGTCTGTAGGACTGGGCCTGCTTGGTCAGGTCATCATAGATGACCAGAGTGTGCTTGCCTTCCCACATGAAGTGCTCCGCCATGGCACAGGCGGAATAGGGGGCGATGTACTGCATGGGCGCCGGATCCGAGGCGTTGGCCGCCACCACGATGGTGTAGTCCATTGCCCCGTGTTCTTTCAACGTCTCCACCACCCCGGCGACCTTCCCTGCTCGCTGTCCGATGGAGCAGTAGATGCAGATGACGTCGGTGTCCTTCTGATTGATGATGGTATCGACGGCGATGGCGGACTTACCCGTGCCCCGGTCACCGATGATCAACTCCCTCTGCCCCCGACCAATGGGGATCATGGAGTCGATGGGCTTGAGGCCCGTTTGGAGGGGCTCCTTCACGGGTTGCCGCAGGACGATGCCCGGAGCCACCACGTCGATCTGCCTGGAATCCTCGATGGGATCGATGGGACCCATTCCGTCAATGGGCTGCCCCAGGGGATCAACGATGCGGCCCAGGTACCCTGATCCAGTTGGAACAGAGAGTACCTTCCCGGTGAGGCGTACCTGGTCGCCCTCCTGGAGGTGGGTCCACTCCCCGAGGATCACGGCCCCGATATTGTCCTCTTCAAGGTTCAAAGCCAGCGCGGTCTGCGTATCTCCGGTCTTGGTGGAGGTGATCTCCAGCATCTCGCTGGCCATGGCCTTGGTGAGGCCGTAGATCCGGGCGACCCCGTCCTTGACCTCCAGAACCTCCCCTACTTCCTCGGCGTGGAGTTCCTCCTCATAGTTCTCGATCTCAGAAAGGAGGACGTCCTTGATTTCACTGGGTCGAAGCTGGGACTCGTTGGCCATTTCCTATTCGGTCCTCAAAAAAGTTGATTTCGGTCTCGCCGTCTCTACGATCCGGAGGCGCCGAAGACGCTGTCCGGAAGTTCGGCAGACACCAACTGCTTACGTAGCTGTTTGATCCTTCTCCTGAGGGTACCGTCATAGACCGTATCCCCAACCCTCAACTGGACGCCTCCGAGAATGTCCGGCTTCACTCGTACGTGGGGAATCGCATCGCTCCCCAGGAGAGCCGAGAGTTTCTCGGACAAATCCGCCATGGCACCCTCGCCCAAGGTCCGGGCCACCGTCACGGTCACGTGGGTCCGGCCGAAGTGCTCGTCCAGAAGCGCGTGGAACTCCTCGCCAATTGCGGTCAGCAACCGTTGCCGCCTCTTGTCCACCGTTACCTGCAGGAAATTCAAGAGGGGTCGGGGAAGGAGTGGGGAAAACACCTTTTTCAAGAGCTCCTTTTTGTCCCTGTCCGCAATCCTGGGCGTCTCGAGAAAGAGCTTGAATTTCGGGTTCTGGTCCAACAGCCCCACGACTACATCCATCCCCTGCGAGAAAGCATCCAACCCGTCGTGGTTCTGGGCCAGATCGAAGAGGGTCGCGGCGTAGTTCCTGGCGATGGTCTCGTTGGTCACGCCTCGGCTCCAGGTTTCTTCGTCGAAAGACCGTCGACATAGTCCATGACGAGCTTCCGGTCCTGGTCGCCGTCCAGCCTCTGATCGAGAAGCTTGGAGGCAGCGGCGAGGGCCAAGTCCACCGATTCACGGCGGAGAACATCCACGGCGGCATCCTTCTCCCGCTCGATCTCCGCCTTCGCCCGCGTGAGAATCGCCTCGCTCTCCTCACGGGCCTTGCCCTCGATCTCTTTCTGGAGGCGACCGCCGGCCTCACGGCCTTCGGCCACGATCTCTTGGGCTTGGCGCCGTGCGTCGGCCAACTGCCGTTTGTGCTCCTCGAGGAGCTTCTCAGCCTCTGCCTGGCGGGTCTTTGCCTCCTCCAGCGCCTTGTTGATTCCCTCTTCCCGGGCGTTCACCGCGGCCAGGATGGGTCCGAAGGCGAAGCGCCAAAGGACGGTGAGGACTGATAAGAAGATGATAATCGTCCAGATAATCAGTCCTACGTTGATGTCGAAAAGGCCTCCGCCTGCCTCTTCTCCGTGCCCCTGGGCGAAGAGTGCCGCAGGTGTGGAAGAGAGGACTACTGGAATGGCCAACATGCTCAGTCTAAGTCTCATTGTTTCAAATCCCGGAAATCAGGGACACCGTAGAGGCTCGTTTTCCCCCGGGTTCCGTTTCCATGGACCTCACGCCCACACCTGCAAGGTGCGGGAGCGGGTCCCGGAGGCGGATACCCGGAAGCACCTCCGGGGCCGAAGCTCCGGTATGCTACATGAGCTTGAAGAGCAGCCCAATCACCAATCCGAAGAGCGCAACGCCCTCGATGAGAGCGGCCAGAATGATCCCGGCAGTCTGGATAGAAGCGGCCGCCTCGGGCTGACGGGCGATCCCGGACGTGACGCTCTCGCCGATCTTGCCGATTCCGAGACCCGTCCCGATCACGGTCAGGCCTACGCCGAGACCGGCGCCCAGGAGGCCCAGGTAGTTTTTGGCCGCCTCGGCGTCCATGGCGGCGGCCCCGTCTTGAATGACCGTAAGGAAAGCGTGCAGCATGGTTTTTCGTCTCGTCTATTAAGGTTTACACAAACTGCTCAAATCCAAAAAAAAAGTCCGGCCCGTCTGCCGGGCGTCTCGCCCCCTCTAATGAGCGTGGCGGATCAGGCCGATGAAAACCGACGTCAGCATGGCGAAGATGTACGCCTGCAGGAACGCCACAAAGATTTCAAGCATCATCATGGCCACAGACATGCCTACCGAACCAGCGGCCACGCCCCACCGTCCGATCGTCATGTTTCCGAACACGAAGATCAATCCGATGAGGGAGAGAATCACGGTGTGACCCGCCGTCATGTTGGCGAAGAGTCGAACCATGAGAGCAAAGGGTTTGGCGATCTTCCCCACCAACTCCACAGGGGTCATGATCACCAGCATGATGGCCGTGCCCACCGGCCCCATTCCTTTGGGTGCATAGAAGATGGTCTTGGCGTAACCGGCGGGCCCAAGAGCAACGAAACCA
>JABDNZ010000555.1 GCA_013043565.1 Gemmatimonadota bacterium
GGGGGTGAGTGATGGACAGACGAGACTTTTTTAAGAAGAGCGGTGCCGCAGTGGCTGGGGCCTCCGGCGTATTCAGCCTTCCCGTGCTCAGCTCGTGCACGGGTGAAGATCCCCCCGTCGCGAGCAACCTGACCGGGACCAAATGGGGCATGGTCATCGACATGACCCGCTGCCGGGAGGATTGCACCGAGTGCATGAATGCCTGCCGTTTGGAAAACAACGTCGCCTTCCATGGGGACCGGCGATGGGACGTGCATTGGATCCGGAAAGCGGGCCTGCACCCGAAGGACGAATCAGCGGGTTTAGAGGAAAAACAAGTCATCCTGATGTGCAATCAGTGCGACGATCCACCCTGCGCCATGGTCTGCCCGGTCCAGGCCACCTACAAACGAGAGGACGGTATTGTCCTCGTTGACCACCATCGCTGCATCGGTTGCCGCTACTGCATGATCGCCTGTCCGTACAACGCCCGGTTTTTCAACTGGAAGGAGAACCCGGAGTGGCCGAACAAGGCCTATCCGAGGCGTTCCCATGGTGTGGCGGAGTCCTGTCACTTCTGCGCGCACCTGATCGACGGAGGCGGCAGGCCGGCGTGTGTCGATGCCTGCGAGAGAATAGGCGCGAGAGCCCTGGTCTTTGGGGACCTCAACGACCCGGACAGCGAAGTGTCGCAGCTGGTGGCGGGTGGAGGGGCGAAACGAATCCGAGAGGACTTCGGCACCCAACCGAAGGTCTACTACCTGGGCCTCTAGGAGGATACCCAAATGGATGTCCAGTTTGCCAAGATCGAAGGAAAGTCGGTTTCCTACTGGGTGACCGTGGGCCTCCTGGCCGCCGCCACTCTCGCCGGCTTCATTGCGACTCTGGTCATGGACCGGCACGGCCTCTACCTGTCGGGAATGACCAATCGAGTACCGTGGGGCCTTCAGATCTCCATGGCCATTTTCTACATCGGGCTGTCCGCCGGATCACTGGTGGTCTCGGGCCTATATGGCGTGTTCGGAAAGATGGAATACAAGCCGTTTGCCCGGATTGCGGCCTACCTCGCCATGCTTTTCCTGATTGCCGGCCTACTCTCCATTTTCACTGATCAGGGGAGGATCGACCGGGTGTTCACAAAGCCGTTCACCTTTGTGAACCCCACGTCCATGTTCTCCATCAACCCAGCGTTGTACTCCGGCCATATCATGATCTGCGTCCTCTATCTCTGGGCTCTCTTCAAGGAAAAGGGGACCCTGACGAAGATCACTTCCCTGGTAGTGGTGCTTTGGGCAATCGGTACTCATACCGGAACCGGAGCAATTTTCGCCTTTGTTCCTCGGGAGCTCTACAACTCGTCCCTCCTTCCACCGAGCTTCGTTGCCGCCGCCCTCTCGTCAGGCGCAGCCCTGATGATCCTGGTGATCGTCGGGCTTTCCCGAGCCACGAAGCGCCACCTGGATGATGAGCTAATAATCTGGATGGGAAGGCGGCTGCTCTCGATTTTTATCGTCGTAACCTTCTATGTGCTCCTCATCGAGAACGCTCACCGGGCCTATCTGGCGTATTCCAGGGAAGCAGGGATGTTCTTCCTCTTCGGAGGAGGACACAGTCTGATGTTCTGGCTGGGTTTGATTTTTGTAGGCTGTGTCGTGCCGGCGGTCTTGCTTTTCATCAAGAGGACAGGAACCTCGGTCCGATGTACGGTCTTCGCTTCCGTGCTGGTTGTTGTCGGTGTCCTGTTTGAGCGGTTCTTAATCGTAATCCCAGGCTTGATTCATTCCCCGGACCTGTTTCCCGGGTGGGAAATCGCCGATGCGGTGCTCTGGGAGGGAGTGGTGAGTTACGCCATCAGCCCGTTGGAGATCCTTCAAACCCTGGGTGTGATTGGAGCCATCGGATTTGCCTTTGTCGTGGGCCTGAAGGTTATGCCACTGGCTCCCACGGAAGCGAGGGTGCTCCCGGCGAAATAGCCGGGCTCGGTGGAGGCGCCGGGGGAGAAGGAGCGGGGGACGAAGAAGGAAGGGTGTACGAAAGGGAGAAAGTGAGGGCCTTCGAGGCCCCTCAGGTGGCTACGAGCGCCAGGGCCAGGAAACCCACGGCGAACAACGCCCGTTTCCACCAACTGCCTTTCCTTACTACCGGCTCGCCCCGTTTGGTCCAGACGATGATCCCTCCACAGCCACTCGATCCGAACTCCACCGGAAGCTCGGAGGCGTGGTAGACTTCTACGGCCTCGAGGTCCATCGGCTGGACGAGATGGTCCACGCCCTCCCCCGTCGACAACCGCATGCCATCCACCCAGAGGACGGGTCGGCACCCCGACCGCAGGCGGATTGAAGTGTCG